>CAYGUQ010000069.1:5871-12305 GCA_964352995.1 uncultured Rhodobacterales bacterium | reverse complement strand
GCTGGATACGCTGCGGGCCGACCGGCCGCGCGGGCGGTCCGCGGCGTCCGCGGTGGGCGCGGGCGTGGACAGCGAGTGCCGGCCCGGCGGGAGGGTCACCCGGCCGAGCGGCGTCGCCGCCGCCGCCGCGACCCCGGCGCGCTCGATCTCGGCCCAGTGCCGCCAAGGCTCGCCGCCCTCCCGCGCCCGGGCGAGCGAGGCGTCCACCGGCCCGCCGATCAGCCGCGAGAGGCGCGCCACGATCCGCCTGAGCGCCGTCGCGTCCGGCGCCACGCCGAGGATCGCGGCGCCGTCGCCGTCCCGCAGGATCTCAAGCGACTGCGTCGGCGCGGCGGCGGCGACCGCCGCCTGGAATCGCGCCGAGAGCGGCGGGGCCGCGGCGATCTCGTCCTTCAGGGCGGCGAAGCGCCCGACAGCCTGCCCGGCGATCCGGAACGCCTCGGCCGCGGCGCCGGCGTCGGGCGCGAGACCTGCTATCCTCACCCGGGCGCCGTCCACGCTCACCTCGGCCCAGCGGTGGCCGGCGGCGTGCAGGCCGCTGCTGACGCGCGCCTCCAGACCGGCCTCCACGGCGCCGGCGGCGGCCCAGCCGAGCGCCATGGCGGCCAGCGCCACGGCCGAAAGCGCCGCCGTCAGCGCGCCTGCCGCGCGCAGCCCCGAGCGTCTCGTCGCTCCCATGCCCTGAACTTCTCCTTCGATGCGCTCCGCTCCTCGCTCCTGCGGCCGGGCGTGTCAACGCGGCCGGTCGCCTGAGCGGCTGCGCGCCGGCGCGCGCCGCCGGGGGGACGCGCGGGCGGCCCAGCATGACGGCGAATGCGGCGCCGGCGGGGCGCTCGCCCGGCGACAGCGGGGCCGCCGCTGCCGGGTGCATCGAGGGCCGGAGAACGAGGCGCCCGGAGCCCGCTTTACGCTCTGTTGACAGGCGATCCCTAAGCTTCGGGTCGAAAGCGCACGCGCCGGGGAGAAAAATGCGCGTTTCCCGATCGAGACTGATGCAGATGGCGGCCGCGCTGGGGTTGGGACGCCGTGCGTTCGAAGCCGATGCGGAGACGACGCCCGAGACGGACGCCGTTCCCGTCTCCGAAGCTCCCCCGGCGTCGGCCGAGCCGCCCGAACACGGCCGTGCGGGGCTGCGGCGCGACCTCGAGGCGCTCGCCGCGACCCTGCCGCCCGACCCGCCCGTCGCGCTGAGGATCTTCGGCGTGGACGGCATGCGCGAGGTCAGCCGCGGCTACGGCTTCGACGCCGGCGACGCGCTGACGCGGGCCGTCGGCTGCCGCCTGCGCGAAAGCCTGCCGGCGGGCGCGGTCCTGGCGCGCGTCGGCGGCTTCTCCTTCGCCGGCGCCCTGATCGACCTCCCGGAGATCGACGCGGCGGCCCGCGCGCGCGCGACGTCCGACGACGTCGCAAGCCGCTCCTTCGACATCGGCTTCGGCCCGATCACGGCGACCGTGAGCGTCGGCGTGCGGGCGACGACGGCGCTCGCCATGTCGCGCGCCGAGGCGTTCGACAGCGCCGTCTCCGCGCTTGACGACGCCCGCGCGGGCGACAGCGAGAGCGGATGCCCGGAAGGCCGCGGCGTCTGCGTCTCAGGGGCCTCGACCCGCCGCGACGGGGCCAGCCCCGCCGAGATGCGCGGCGGCGCCCGGAGCGTCATGCAGGCGCTGACCAACAACGACATCGGCGTGGCCTTCCAGCCGGTCGTCTCGTCGGCGGCGCCGCACCGCCTCGCCTTTCGGGAGTGCCTGGCGCGACTGCGCCAAGGGGGCGAATGGTCCGCGGCCGGCCAGTTCATTCACAAGATCGAGCGGCTCGACCTCGTCTCGACGCTGGACAGGCGCATCCTGCGCGTCGCCATGGAGACCCTGCGCGAGCATCCGACCGAGCGGCTCTCGGTCAACGTGTCGGCGCGCACGACCGCCGACAGGCATTGGCTGCGCGACCTGCGCGAAGCCGCCGAACGCGACCCGTCCTGCGCCGAGCGCCTCATCGTGGAGCTGACCGAGAGCGCCGCGGTGAGCGAGCCCGAGCGCACGACACGCTTCCTCGACAGCGTCCGCGGGCTCGGCTGCGCCATCGCGCTCGACGATTTCGGCGCGGGCTACTCGTCGTTCCGCCACATGCGCGACTTCCGTCCGGACTGGGTGAAGATCGACGGCGGCTTCGTGCGAGGGATCGCGGGCAACCCCGACAACATGCTGTTCGTCGACACGCTGGTCGGCATCGCCCGCAACTTCGACATGGCCACCGTCGCCGAGTTCGTCGAAACCGAAGCCGACGCCGAGACGCTGCTGGCTCTGGGCGTGGACTGCCTCCAGGGCTACCGCTTCGGCGCGCCGGACATGGCGCCGGCGTGGAAGGACATCGGACCCGCCGCCGCCGCCCTCTAGGGCCGCCCAGCGGACGAAGCTCCGGTCGAAGCTTCGGTCGAAGCTTCGGGCATGCTTCCTGGCGAACCAGCGCTGGACGCCGCGACCCCGGCGTATCCGGCCCCAGGCGCGGCGCAACCCCGGCGCGACGCCGCGGCCGGCGACGGAAGCATCCGTCATACCGCAACGCACCACAGGCTTGCGGCGACGCAAAAGCAATGTCATTAAAGGCTCGGACCGGCGATCATGCCGAATGTTGCGCAACCTTTTCTGACCCGGAGGCCCCATGGCTGCTCTCGACGTCGCCGACGCCCCCCTCAAGGACCTCTACGCCGTGGGCGAGATCCCGCCGCTCGGCCATGTCCCCGAGAAGATGCACGCCTGGTGCATCCGCCGCGAGCGCCATGGCGAGCCGGACAAGGCCATGCAGATCGAGGTGGTCGAGACGCCGAAGCTCGACAGCACCGAGGTGCTGGTGTTCGTGATGGCCGCCGGCGTGAACTACAACGGCGTCTGGGCCGCGCTCGGCCAGCCGATCTCGCCCTTCGACGGCCACAAGCAGCCCTACCACGTCGCGGGCTCGGACGCCTCGGGCATCGTTTGGGCGGTCGGCGAGAAGGTGCGGCGCTGGAAGGTGGGCGACGAGGTCGTGATCCACTGCAACCAGGACGACGGCGACGACGAGCACTGCAACGGCGGCGACCCGATGTATTCCTCGTCGCAGCGCATCTGGGGCTACGAGACGCCGGACGGCAGCTTCGGGCAGTTCACCCGCGTCCAGCAGCAGCAGCTCATGGCCCGGCCGAAGCATCTCACCTGGGAGGAGGCCGCCTGCTACACGCTGACGCTCGCCACCGCCTACCGGATGCTGTTCGGCCACGCCCCGCACGACCTCAAGCCCGGCCAGAACGTGCTGGTCTGGGGCGCCTCGGGCGGCCTCGGCTCCTACGCCATCCAGCTCATCAACACCGCCGGCGCCAACGCCATCGCAGTGATCAGCGACGAGGACAAGCGCGAGTTCGTCACCCGGCTGGGCGCCAAGGGCGTCATCAACCGCAAGGACTTCAAGTGCTGGGGCCAGCTGCCGAAGGTCGGCACGCCCGAGTACAAGGTCTGGTTCGACGAGGCGCGCAAGTTCGGCAAGGCGATCTGGGACATCACGGGCAAGGGCGTGAACGTCGACATGGTGTTCGAGCACCCCGGCGAGGCGACCTTCCCGGTCTCGACGCTCGTCTGCAAGAAGGGCGGCATGGTGGTGATCTGCGCCGGCACCACCGGCTTCAACTGCACCTTCGACGTGCGGTACATGTGGATGCACCAGAAGCGCCTGCAGGGCAGCCACTTCGCGCATCTGAAGCAGGCCTCGGCGGCCAACCAGCTGATGGTCGAGCGCCGGCTCGACCCCTGCCTGTCGGACGTCTTTCCCTGGGCGCAGCTTCCCGAGCCGCACATGCTGATGCTGCGCAACGAGCACAAGCCCGGCAACATGGCGGTGCTGGTGGGCGCGCCGGTCGCCGGCCTGCGCACCCTCGACGACGCGCGCGAGGCCGGGCCGCGCTGAGCGCATCGACGCGGCGGAGCCGTCGCCGGTTTCCGCCGCGTCACCCCGTCATGACCGCGAAGGCCGGCGCGCGAATCGTCTGATCGGACGCCGCGCCGACCCCCGACCTTAGTCGCAACAAGGGCTTACCCGGCCGCCCCTCGCCGGAAACGCCTATACGCATATCGCGAATATCGGCCGGTCGCCGAAATTGCTAGGTTAGCAAAGAATTTACCATCACAACGGAGGGTGCCATGCATGAGGCCTGGATGTTCGAACTGCTCCGCAGCGTCCGAGACATCGCTACGGCCAATGCAATGCCGCGGCTTGCGGAGCATCTCGACGATGCGATCCTGATCGCAGCGTCGGAAGTTCACGAGCATCTCGCGGGCCAGAACGGCGGGCGGGTGAATGACGGACAGGTTGCAGCAGCTCTACGAGGCGATACCCGAAAAGAGCTCCATTGATGGGATCGGCCTGCTCATAGAGAAGGTCAAGGATCTCTATCAGGTCGCCCACGTCGCCTACATGGCGCTGTCGCTGGGCCGAACCTACGCGCTCTCGACCTCTCCGAAGGCGGAAGGCCTCCTCGCGAAGAACGCCGGCTTCTGGCGGCGCGAATCGGGAGCGCTCGTCGCCGTCACCTACGACCAGACCTGGGGCCAGCGATACGCCGAGGCGGACTACGCGCGAATCGATCCCGTGCTCGAGGAGACCACCCGCTCCTTCGCGCCGTTCAACTGGAAGTCCCTGTCCTGGGACACCCGCAAGCGCCGCCAGTTCCTCCGCGAGGCAGTAGAGTGCGGCCTTGGCAACCAGGGCTACGCGGTTCCGGTCCGTGGTCCTGACGGTCAGTTCGCTCTCTTCGTCGTGAACAACACGTGTTCCGACGAAGCGTGGGAGCGCTTCATCAACGAGTTCAAATCTGATCTTCTCGTGATCGCGCATTTCTTTCACCAGAAAGTTCTGGAGATCGAGCGCGTTTCTGTGGGCGCCGCGCCCACCCTGCTGTCTTCGCGCGAAGTGGACGTATTAACCGGAATATCGGTCGGAAAGAACCGGGCGCAGATTGCGCACGATCTGAAGATTTCCGAAAACACGCTGCGGGTCTACCTCGACAGCGCGCGCCACAAGCTTGGCGCCATCAATATTTCTCATGCAGTTGCAATTGGCATCCATCGCGGAGTAATAAACATATAGTAAAATTAAAGTAAATTACGAAAATTTTTACCAAGTTATCGCAAATATGATCTCATCCCCCGACACGGAGCATGAGATGATCAAGGTTGTCAACGCCGCCGATCTCTATCGTCGTCCGCTGCTTGCTGCTTCCATGTTCAAGGATCGCGCCGCACAATTCAAGTATCGTCTTGGGTGGGACGCCGTCAAGCTGGATGATCTTGGTCTTGAGTTCGACGACTACGACGCCCTGAATCCGATTTACGTGATGATCGAGGACGAGAACGGCGAGCACTGCGGCTCCGGCCGCATGATGCCGACCACCGGCCGCACCATGATCGCCGAGCATTTCTCCGACCTCACCGGCGGCGTGCCGCTCTCCAGCCCCCTGATCTGGGAGATCACGCGGCTCTGCGTGTCGCCGCGGCTCGACAAGGGCGACCCGATGTCCCGCCGCGTGCCCGCCGCGCTGCTCTACGCCGGCTGCGACCTCGCGCTGCGTTCGGGCGTGGAGTTCTGCACCGCGGTCTTCTTCAAGCCGATGCTGCGCGTCTTCAAGCAGGCCGGCTTCGTGCCCGAGGTGATCGGCTCGCGGCCCAGCGCCGAGGGCGAGATCCTCGCCGGCCTGTGGGAGATGACGCGCGAGGCCACCGACCAGCTCGCCGAGCGCGCCGGCGTCGACCCGACCGTCGACCTGCGCTACTTCCCCAACGAGGCCCATTTCGGCTTCGACCGCGCCGCCGTCGAGACCAAGACCGCCAAGACGCGGACAGTCGCCGGCGCCGCTCCCGACCTCGCCATCGCCTGCTGACACGCCCCCTCGCGGCCCCGGAGCCTCGGCGCTCCAGGGCCGGGCGGCCGGCGCCTCAGTGCGCCATGAAGAGCGGCAGCGGCGGCGCGTTCAGCATCTCCGACGTCACGCCGCCGAAGATCGCCTCGCGCAGCCGCGAGTGCCCGAAAGCCCCCATCACGATCATGTCCGCCCCATGGCTGCGGGCCGTCGCCGCGAGCGCCTCGGCGACGCGCTTCGAGCCGGGGTCGAGCACCTCCACGGTGACGCGCGCGCCGTGGGCGGAGAGCCAGCGCGCGACGTCGGCGCCCGGCTCCTCGCCGTGGCGCGACATGCCGAAATAGGTGCGCGCGACGCAGATGCGCACCTCCTCCGCCTGCCGCAGGAACGGCAGCGCGTCATGCGCCGCCCGCGCCGCGAGCGGCCCGCCGTCCCACGCCACGAGCGGGCGCTTCGGCATCGCCGGCATGCCCTTGACCGGCAGCGCCAGCACCGGCGGGCCCGTGTCGAAGAGGCCGCCGTCGATCAGGCTGTCGGCTAGCGCGCGGCTGTCCAC
>CAYGUQ010000069.1:0-5861 GCA_964352995.1 uncultured Rhodobacterales bacterium | reverse complement strand
GTCCACCGCGTCGCGCCCGCCGATGATGGTGATGTCGGCGTAGCGGGCGCTGACGGCCAGCGCGGCGCCGGCCGTGTCCTCGAAGCCTCCGACCACCCGGGCCTCGAAACTCACGCCGCGCCGCGTCATCTCCTCGGAGAACGCGTCGGCGGCGGCCTGCGCGCGCGCCTCGTGGCGGCGCGACTGGTCCGCCCAGACGCCGGCGGCGAAGGCCGAGCCCTCCGCCACGATGGGCGCCGGCTGGGCCGCGGCGGCGAGGCCGATCACGCGGCCGTCATGCGCGACGGCGAGGTCGGCCGCCGCTGCGGCGCGTGCGCGGCCTGCGTCGTCGTCGGCGATATGGACCAGGATTGTCTTGTAGCTCATTGTGCTCTCCCCCGATGGCGCATGTCGGCTGCGCCCTGACGATCACCCTCGCACACTTGCGCAGGGCGCGCCTGCGCCGCATTGATCCACCGCAACGGCCCGCGCCGCCCTGGCGCCGAGCGGATGCGCCCAGCGGCGCGAGGGGATGAAGGCAGTGGAGCTCTCGCCGGACCAGACGCAGGCGATGACGGCGCTGTCGGCGCGGCTGTCGGCCTGCGGCGTCGACATCGCCGCCGGCGCGTCCCCCGGCTCTCGGTCCGTCGCGGTGCTCGGCAAGGCGGGGTCGGGCAAGACCGCGCTGCTGGCCGAACTCGCCGGCAAGCTCGCCGCCTCGGGGCTTTCGGCGATCTCGGCGGAGTACGAGCCGAAGCGGCGGCGCGGCCGCTCCTTCGCCGTGCTGGCCCCAACGAACAAGGCCGCCAGCGTCCTGCGCGGCCGCGGCGTGCCCGCGACCACCATCCACCGCGTGCTCTACGTGCCGGTCTACGACCCGGAGTTCGAGAAGGTGGCGAAGTGGCTCACCGAGCCGGGGGCGCCGCAGCCCGAGAGCGAGCGCCTCACGCCCGAGCTCATGGAGCGGGTGAAGGCCGCCTACGCCCAGCACGGCTCGGTGCCGGCGGCGCTCGCGACCGCCGGCGTCAGCGGCTCCGACTTCATCGCAGGCTGGACGAAGCGCGAGGAGGCGCTGGACGTCGGGCTCGTCGACGAGGCCTCGATGCTCGACGACCGGCTGTTCGACGACCTGCGCTCGATCTTCTCGCTCCTGATCCTGTTCGGCGACCCGGCGCAGCTCGCGCCGGTCGGCCAGTCCGGCGCGATGGCGTTCGACGCGCTGCCGGCGCCGGCGAAGCTCACCCTCGGCCGCGTCCATCGGCAGGCGGAGGACAACCCGATCCTCGACCTCGCCCACGCCCTGCAGGACGAGAGCATAAGCTTCGAGGCGTTCGAGCGCATGGTGGAGGACGCCGCCGCCCGCGACGACCGCGTCGTGATCGCCGAGCGCGCCGACGCCGACCTCATGGCCCGCGCGCCGATGCTGTGCTGGCGCAACGCCACCCGCGTCCGCCTCATCAGCGGGTTCCGCTCGGCGCACGGGCTGGCGGAGGACCGGCTTTCCCCCGGCGAACCGCTGATCTGCGACGGGCTGGAGCTGCCGATGAAGCATCGCCGCAAGCGCATCGACCTCGAGGCGCGGGGGCTGGTGAAGGGCGCGCAGGTGATCTTTCTCGGCGAGGGGCGGCGCGGCGGCTTCGCCCGGCTGCATGTAGTGGGCGCCGAGGCGCCGCGCATCAACGTCGCCGCCATCATCAAGATCGAGGCGCCCGACCGCGAGGAGCCGCTGATCACCTCCGCCGCGCGCATGGGCGCGGCCTTCGTGCACGGCGCGGCCTGCACCATCCACAAGGCGCAGGGCTCGCAGTGGCCCGAGGTGCAGGTGTTCGCGCCGGACCTCTTCGCCGCGGCGCGCTCGGGAAGAAGCGAGGCGGGGGTCGCGCTGTGGCGCAGGCTGGCCTATGTCGCGGTGACGCGGGCGCAGGAGCGGCTGGTGTGGGTGTCGCGCTGGCGCATGTCGCGCCCGGCGCAGCCGCTGGGCGCCGAGGACCTTCTCGCGCTCGCGGCCGCGGACTGACGGCGGCCCCGCCGCGGCGCGGGGCGACGAGACGGCGCCTCGGCGCCGAAGCAGCGGGAGAGCGCGCGTGCGGATACTCATCATCGGAGCGGCGGCGGCTGCGGCGCTCGCGGTCGGCGCGTGGGGTCTCTGGCGGGTCGGCGCCGGCGAGGTCGAGGCCGCCGTAGACGCCCAGGTCGCCGAGCTTGCGGAGCGCGGCGTGCTGCTGCGCTGGGAGAGCCGGCGCGTGGAGGGCTTCCCCCTCGCCTACGCGGTCACGCTGGAGGGCGTGGCCATCGCGGCGAGCGACGGGGCGTGGGCGTTCAGCGCGCCCTGGACGCTGAGCCGCGCGCCGCTCTTCGGGGGCGACGTGGTGGTGACCACCGCGGCGCCCGAGGGCCGGTTCGAGGTGTCGGGCCCCCAGGGTCTCTCCCGACTCGGCGTCGAGAACGAAGGGCTCAGGATCGAGACGCCGCTGGGAGAGGGTCCGGCCGCGCTCTCCGCAGAGCTGCTGCGCATCGTCCAGCCCGGCGAAGGCGGAGCGCCCCCTTCCTCCATCGCGCTGCGGGGCGTCTCGGCGCGCGCGGCGGCGGACGGCGCCTCCGCGGAGGGCTCGGCGGAGCTCGTCGAGACGACGCTTGAAGGCGGCCCTTCCGAGGGCGGCGGCGCGTCGCGGCTGACCGGGCTCACCGTGCGCGCGGCCACAGAGGGCGACGGCGGGTCGCTGCTGTCGCCGGACGCGCGGCGCGAGATCGTCGTCGCCGTGGTCGGCTCGGTGAGCGCCGGCCCGGACGGGACCATCGGCGCGACGGGACCGCTCAGCGTCACGATCGCGTCGGGCGACGGCCGCACCCGCTACGCGGCGCGCGCCACGGCGTTGCAGGCGAGCGAGAGCGACGCGGCCGAGGCCGTCGGCACGACGACGGAGCTGCTGACGCTGTCGATGGACGTGCCGGCCGCCGCCACCGACGCGCGGCAGCCTTTCGCGCTCAACCTGGCGCTGGAAGGCGTCGCGCCAAACGCGGCGCTCTGGCGGGCGATGGACCCGGACGGCGCGATGGATCGCGCGCCGGGCGCGGCGCGGGTCGAACTCAGCGGGCATGTCAGCGTCGCCCCGGAAGCGGGGGGCGTTCAGCCCGTCGACGTCGGCGCGGTGCGCATCGAGACGCTCAAGGCGCACGGGCTCGGCGCGGAGCTCAGCATGACCGGCGAGATCGCGATGCCCCTCGGCGCCGCCACGCCCAACGGCGCGATCTCGGTCGCGGCCACCGGCTGGGCGCAGGCGCTCGATGCGCTGGAGGCGGGCGGGGTGGCGCCGCCGGCGCAGGCGGCGCTGGTGCGCGCGCTGGCCGAGCGCCTGAACGCGCCGGACGCGCCGGAGGGCGCCTTCTTCAGCGAGATCGAGCTGCGCGGCGGCATGGTCTTCGCCAACGGGCTGCGCGTGCGATGACCCCCGACGCGGCCGGGCGCTGCCCCTGGTGCGGCGACGACCCGCTCTATGTGGCCTACCATGACGGCGAATGGGGCGCGCCGGAGCGTTGCGGGCGGGCGCTGTGGGAGAAGCTCGCGCTCGACGGTTTTCAGGCGGGGCTCTCCTGGATCACCATCCTGCGCAAGCGCGAGGCGTTCCGCGCCGCCTTCGCCGGCTTCGACCCCGAAAAGGTCGCGCGCTTCGGCGAGGCGGACGTCGCGCGCATCCTCGCCGACCCCGGCGTGGTGCGGCACCGCGGCAAGATCGAGGCGACCGTCGCCGGCGCCCGCGCGCTGGCGGAAATGGGCGGGCCCGAGGCGTTCGCCGCCCGCATGTGGAGCCATGTCGGCGGCGCTCCGATCCGCAACCGCTTCGCGACCATGGCCGAGGTTCCCGCCGCGACGCCGCTGAGCGAGGCGGTGTCGCGCGACCTCAAGGCGCTCGGCTTCAAGTTCTGCGGACCGACGATCGTCTATGCCTGGATGCAGGCGAGCGGACTGGTCAACGACCACCTCGTCGGCTGCCCGCGCCACGAGGCGGTGGCGGCGATGGCCTGAGCGCTGCGCCGCGACGAGGGCAGCGCCAATCAGCGGTCAGTCAACGGCCGATCAGCGACCGGGCGTCGCCACGGCGGCCGAGGCCACGATGGCGCCGTCGCGCCCTTGCAGCAGCGCCGCCACGCCCCTGGCGCCGTCCGGCACATGCGCGCGCCAGCTCCGCGGCTCCGCGTCGACCGCGCCGAGCGTGGTCCATTCGATCACCGGGTTGGTCGTCACGAGATCGCGCCCGGCGTTCTCGCCGAGGTCGACGCTGACCTCCTCGGAGGCGCCGTAGGCGACGAGGACGACGACGCCGGGCGCGCTGTCGGCCATGCTCGCGGTGGCGAGCGCCTCGCCCGCCTCCGCGCGCAGCGTCAGCGCGGCGCCCGACGGCCCGGCGGCGACGGCCTCGATCGCCGCCAGGACCGCGCCTGCGTCGGAGCCGACCATCGCCTTGACGCCGTTCACGATGATCTGGGGCGTGTAGACCATGCGCTGCCCCATGGCCTTGGCGTAGGCCTTCTGGCGCCGCGTGGACCCTTCGTTGGAGAAGGTGTCGCGCCAGCCGAGGTAGTTCCAGTAGTCGACATGGTAGGACAGCACGAGCACGTCGCCCCGGCGCGCAAGCTGCGCGGCGAGGGCGTCGGCCGGAGGACAGGAGCTGCAGCCCTGGCTCGTGAAGAGCTCGATCACGACCGGCGATCCCGCTGAGCCTGACGACCCGCCCTGCGGGTCGCCCGCCTGCGCCGCGAACGCCGCGCAGACGCCTAGCGCCGCCGCCGCAACCGTCATCTTCATCGCGTTTCTCCTGACTGACGACGCGCACTGTATCGCGTCGGCGGTGAGCGTCGAGTAACCGCTGCGCGACCCGTGCCGCGCCGCTCGACGCCGCGGCCGGCCAGCGCTACCCTGCTGCGCTTTCCAACGGGAGAACAACGATGGCGCTCGACGCGGCCGACCCCCTCCGCGCCCTGCTGGGAACGCGCTTCGTGGAAGGCGAGGCCATCCGCGCCCAGCACGGCCGGGACGAGGCCCACCACGCCCCCCACATGCCGGACGCCGTGTGCTTTCCCGACAGCGCCGAGGAGACGGCGGAGATCCTGCGGCTCTGCTCGGCCTCCCGCACGCCGGTGACGCCTTTCGGCGCCGGGACGTCGCTGGAGGGCCAGGTGGTGCCGGTGCGCGGCGGAGTGTCGCTCGACATGAGCCGCATGAACCGCGTGCTCGCCGTCAACGCCGAAGACCTCGACGCCGTGGTCCAGCCGGGGCTGACGCGCATGGCGCTCAACGCGCATCTGCGCGACACGGGGCTGTTCTTTTCCGTCGATCCCGGCGCCGACGCCTCGCTCGGCGGCATGGCCTCGACCCGCGCCTCAGGCACCAACGCCGTGCGCTACGGCACGATGCGCGAGAACGTGCTTGCGCTGCAGGTGGCGCTGGCGGACGGGCGGCTGATCCGCACCGGCACGCGGGCCCGGAAGTCCTCCGCCGGCTACGACCTCACCAAGCTCTTCATCGGCGCGGAGGGCACGCTCGGCGTCATCACCGAGCTGACCGTGCGGCTCTGGGGCCAGCCCGAGCGCGTGGTGGCCGCGGTCTGCCCGTTCCCCGACATCGCCGCGGCGGTGAACGCCACGATCCTCACCATCCAGATGGGCGTGCCGGTGGCGCGCATCGAACTGCTCGACGAGGTCCAGATCCGCGGCTTCAACGCCCATGCCGGCTACGCCATGGCCGAGACGCCGACGCTGTTCGTGGAGTTTCACGGGGCGGAGGCGGGCGTGGAGGAGCAGGTCGCGCGGTTCCGCGAGATCGCCGGGGAGCACGGCGCGCTCGGCTTCGAGCAGGCCGCGCAGGCGGAGGACCGCAACCGCCT
>CAYGUQ010000068.1:0-12403 GCA_964352995.1 uncultured Rhodobacterales bacterium | reverse complement strand
GGGCGCCGCCTCGCGACTTGAGCTGCGCATCCGCGGCTGGCGCGACCTCGGCGGGGTGACCGCCGACAGCGCCGACGCCGCCGCGCTGCGCTGGCTGCGCCGCTGCGCCGCCGAGGCGGTCCCGACCGCGGCGCCCGCCGGACCATGGGGCGCGCCGGCATGAGCACCGTCATCCTCGATTACGGCTCCGGCAACCTGCGCTCCGCGCTCAAGGCGTTTCAGCGCATGGCGGAGGAGACCGGCCGCGGCGGCCCGGTGTCGCTCACCGATGACCCCGACGCGATGATGCGCGCCGACCGCGTCGTGCTGCCCGGCGTCGGCGCCTTCGCCGACTGCGCCCGCGGCGTCGACGCCGCCGGGCTGCGCGCGGCGCTGGAGGAGAAGGTGGTCGCCCGCGCGGCGCCCTTCCTCGGCATCTGCGTCGGCATGCAGCTTCTCGCGACGGTGGGCCGCGAGCATGGCGACTGGCCGGGCTTCGGCTGGATCCCCGGCGAGGTGGTGCGGCTCGAACCCAAGCAGGGCGACGGGCCGCGCCTGAAAGTGCCGCAGATCGGCTGGAACGCGCTGAGCCCCGCCGCCCATCCGCTGTTCGAGGGCGTCGCCGAGGGCGACCATGCCTATTTCGTCCACTCCTACCACCTGCGCGCCGAGAACCCCGCCCATGTGCTCGCGACCGCCGACCATGGCGGGCGCTTCACCGCGGCGGTCGGGCGCGACAACATCGCGGGCGTGCAGTTTCACCCGGAGAAGAGCCAGAAGACCGGCCTGCGCCTCATCGCAAATTTCCTGGGCTGGACGCCATGATCCTCTACCCCGCCATCGACCTGAAGGACGGCCAGTGCGTGCGCCTGCTGCGCGGCGCGATGGAGGCCGCCACCGTCTTCAACGACGATCCCGCCGCGCAGGCGGAGGCCTTCGCGGGCGCCGGCTGCGAGTGGGTGCATCTGGTCGACCTCAACGGCGCCTTCGCCGGCCGGGCGGAGAACGCCGGCGCGGTCGAGGCGATCCTCGCCCGCGTCTCCGTGCCCTGCCAGCTCGGCGGCGGCATCCGCGACATGGCGGCGATCGAGGCGTGGCTGGAGAAGGGCCTCGCGCGCGTGATCCTCGGCACCGTCGCGGTGCGCGACCCCGCGCTGGTGAAGCAGGCCGCCCGCGCCTTCCCCGGCAAGGTCGCCGTCGGGGTAGACGCCCGCGCCGGCATGGTCGCGGTCGAGGGCTGGGCGGAGACCACCGACGTCGCCGCCGTCGATCTCGCCCGCCGCTTCGAGGACGCCGGCGTCGCGGCGCTGATCTACACGGACATCGACCGCGACGGCGCCATGCAGGGGCCGAACGTCGAGGCGACGGCGGCGCTCGCCCGCGCCGTCTCGATACCCGTGATCGCGTCGGGCGGCGTCTCCTCGCTCGACGACCTGCGCGCGCTCAAGACCTGCGGCGCGCCGCTTGACGGCGCCATCTCGGGCCGGGCTCTCTACGACGGCCGGATCGACCTCGCCGAGGCGGTCGCGCTGCTGAAGGGGTGACGGCGATGGATCTCGGGATGGACCTTGCGACCTGGGCGGCTTTCGCGGCCGCCTCCATGGCGCTGCTGCTGATCCCCGGGCCCACGGTGCTGCTGGTGGTGAGCTATGCGATGGGGCGCGGCTGGCGGGTGGCCGCGCCGATGGCCGTGGGCGTGGCGCTCGGCGATCTCGTGGCGATGACGGCGGCGATGCTGGGGGTGGGCGCGCTGCTGGCGGCGTCGGCGACGCTGTTCACGGCGGTCAAGTGGGTCGGCGCGGCGTGGCTGGTCTGGCTCGGGCTCAAGCTCTGGCGCGCGGGCGGCGCGGCGGCGGCGGAGGCGCGCGCGGATGCGCCGGCCGCGTCGCGGATGATGGGCCACGCCTTCCTCGTGACGGTGCTGAACCCCAAGTCGATCCTGTTCTTCGTCGCCTTCGCGCCGCAGTTCGTCGACCCCGCGCGCGCCTTCTGGCCGCAGATGGCGGCGCTGACGGCGACCTTCGTTGCGCTCGCCTTCGTCAACGCGCTCGGCTACGCGCTCGCCGGCGCCCGCGCGGGGCGGCTGACGCGCAGCCCGCGGGCGATGCGCATGGTCAACCGCGTCGGCGGCGGCGCGCTGATGGCGGCGGGCGCGGCGGCGGCGCTGACGCGGCGCGCGGCGTGAGCCGCGTCTGATGCCGTGGTGGGTCGCCGAAATGCCGTCGCGCCAGCGCGGGCGCGGCCATGCGGCGGGCTGCGGCTGGGGGCCGGACGGGTGCGTCGGCGCGCTCGCGGGGCGCGAGCCGATCATCTGGCACGGCCCCTTCGACCACGCCGCGGAGGCGGCCGTGACGCTGCGCCGGCTGAAGAACCGCGGATGGCGGGACGTGCGCTGGTGCGACGCCTGCGCTGGAGAGGACGAACCATGCTGAAGGCCCGCGTCATTCCCTGCCTCGACGTCAAGGACGGGCGCGTCGTGAAGGGCGTCAACTTCGTCGACCTGCGCGACGCCGGAGACCCCGTGGAGCAGGCCGCCGTCTACGACGCCGCCGGCGCCGACGAGCTCTGCTTCCTCGACATCGCGGCAAGCCATGAGAACCGGGGCACGCTGCTTGACGTGGTGGCCCGCACCGCCGAGCGCTGCTTCATGCCGCTGACGGTCGGCGGCGGCGTGCGCGCGGTGGAGGACATCCGCCAGCTGCTGCTCGCCGGCGCCGACAAGGCCTCGATCAACACCGCCGCCGTGAAGGACCCCGAGCTGGTGCGGGCCGCGGCGGAGAAGTTCGGCAGCCAGTGCGTCGTCGTGGCCATCGACGCGAAGAATGTCGGGCCGGGCCGCTGGGAGATCTTCACCCATGGCGGCCGCACGCCCACGGGCATCGACGCGGTGGCGTTCGCCAAGCAGGTCACGAGCCTCGGCGCCGGCGAGATCCTGCTCACCTCGATGGACCGCGACGGCGCCCGCATCGGCTTCGACCTCGGCCTCACCCGCGCCGTGGCCGACGCGGTGGACGCGCCGGTCATCGCGTCGGGCGGCGTGGGAAAACTCGACCACCTCGTCGACGGCGTCCGCGAGGGCCGCGCCGACGCCGTGCTCGCCGCCTCGATCTTCCACTTCGGCGAGCATTCCATCGCCGAGGCCAAGGCCCACATGGCCGCCGCCGGCATTCCCGTGAGGCTGCAATGACCGTGCTCGACCGCCTCGCCGCGACCATCGAGGCCCGCAAGGCGGCCGACCCGGCCTCGTCCCACACCGCCGGGCTGCTCGCGAAGGGCCCCGCCAAATGCGCGGAGAAGTTCGGCGAGGAGGCCGTCGAGGCGATCATCGCCGCCGCGCAGGGCGACCGCGCAGCGCTGGTCGCCGAATGCGCCGACGTCGTCTATCACATGGCGGTGATGCTTGCGGCGCAGGGCCTCGACCTGCCGGCCGTGCTGGCGGAGCTTGAGCGGCGCGAGGGCGTCTCGGGCGTCGCCGAGAAGGCCGCGCGCAGGGGCGGCTGACCCGGCCTCATCCCGGATTGATCCGGCTCAAGGCGGCCGGGCGGGGCAGGGGCCATGACGGGCGGGCGAAACCCCAACCGTTGGAGTCGGCCCATGCCCGAAGCCCTTCCCGCAACCATGAAGGCCGCGGTCGTCACGCGCCTCGGCGCGCCGCTGGAGATCCGCGAGGTCGCCGTTCCGCGGCCCGGCCCGGGTCAGATCGTCGCCCGCGTGCGCGCCTCGGGCGTCTGCCACACCGACCTGCACGCCGCGATGGGCGACTGGCCGGTCAAGCCGACCGCGCCCTTCATCCCCGGCCATGAAGGCGTCGGCGAGGTCGCCGCGCTGGGGGTCGGCGTCGCGCACCTCAAGGAAGGCGACCGCGTCGGCATGCCGTGGCTGCACACCGCCTGCGGGCGCTGCGAGCACTGCGCCGGCGGCTGGGAGACGCTGTGCGAGAGCCAGCAGATGACCGGCTACACCGTCGACGGAGGGTATGCGGAGTACGTGCTGGCCGACGCCAACTATGTCGGCCGGCTGCCCGACGGGCTGGAGTTCGGGGCCGCGGCGCCCGTGCTCTGCGCCGGCGTCACGGTCTACAAGGGCCTCAAGGAGACCGAGGCGCGGCCCGGCCAGTGGGTCGCGATCTCGGGGATCGGCGGGCTCGGCCACATGGCGGTGCAGTACGCCCGCGCCATGGGCCTGCGCGTCGTCGCGGTGGACGTCGCGGAGGACAAGCTCGCGCTCGCCCGCTCGCTCGGCGCCGAGATCGCGCTGAACGCCGCGGAATGCGACGTGGCGGCGGAGGCGCAGAAGCTCATCGGCGGCGTCCACGGCGCGCTCGTCACCGCCGTCAGCACGCAGGCCTTCGCGCAGGCGGTGGGGATGCTGCGCCGCCACGGCACGCTGTCGCTGGTGGGCCTGCCGCCGGGCGACTTCCCGCTGCCGATCTTCGAGGTCGTGCTGAAGCGCATCACCGTGCGCGGCTCCATCGTCGGCACCCGCAACGATCTCGCCGAGGCGCTGGCCTTCGCCGGCGAGGGCAAGGTGAGCAGCCATTTCTCGTGGGACGAACTCGACAACATCAACGCGATCTTCGACCGGATGCGCCAGGGCGCGATCGAGGGCCGCGTCGTGCTGCGGATGTAGCGGCGGGCGCCCCTCGCTCAGCCCGCCAGCGCGGCGATCTCGGCGCGCAGCTCCGGCAGGCCGGCGCCGGTCTCCGACGAGGTGAGGTGGATGTGCGGGTGCGCGGCGGGGCGTTTCGCCAGCCCCGCCCGCACGCCTTCGGCGGTGGCGACGATGGCGCCGCCGCGGGGCTTGTCGGCCTTGGTGAGCACCACCTGATAGGCCACCGCGGCGCCGTCGAGCAGCGCCATGATCTCCAGATCGGGCGGCTTCAGCCCGTGCCGCCCGTCGACCAGCACGAAGGCCCGGCGCAGGGTGGGGCGGCCGGCGAGATAGTCCTTAAGCAGCGCCTGCCACGCCGCGACCTTGGCCTTCGGCGCCTCGGCGAAGCCGTAGCCCGGCAGATCGACCATCCAGAGCCGGCCGCCGAGGTCGAAGAAGTTCAGCTCCTGCGTCCGGCCCGGCGTGTTGGAGGCCCGCGCCAGACCCTTGCGGCCAGTCAGCGCGTTGATGAGCGACGACTTGCCGACGTTGGAGCGCCCGGCGAAGCACACCTCCGGCCTGTCCGCCGGCGGCAGCCCGGAGAGCGCCACCACGCCCTTCACGAAGTCGCACGGCCCCGCAAAGAGTTTTCGAGCGTCTTCGAGGGCGTCTTCGTCGAACATCGGCGCGTCGTTCGGCGTCTCGGTCATGGGCGCAGGGCCTCCAGGGCGGCGATGTCGGCGCCGCGGATCGCGGGCGCGGCGGCGGCGACGGCTTCGGCCGGCCAGTCCCACCACGCCAGCCGCAGCAGCGCCGCCACGGTCGCGTCGCCGAAGCGGCGGCGGATCTCCCGCGCCGGGTTGCCGGCGACGACCGCGTAGGGCCGCACTGCCCCGGCCACGACGGCGCCGGCGCCGACGATCGCGCCGTGGCCGATTTCGGCGCCGGAAAGGATCATCGCCTCCCGTCCGATCCAGACGTCGTGGCCGACCCGCGTGTCGCGCGCCGGAGCGCCGAGCGGGGCTGCGCCGACGTCTACGCCGAAGATCTCGAAGGGGTAGGTCGAGAAGCCGTCCGCCGCATGGCCGCCGCCGGCCATCACGAAGCGCGCGCCCTCTGCGATCGCGCAGAACCGGCCGATCTCAAGTCGGTCGCCGATGAAGTCGAAGTGGTAGAGCACCCGGCGGTCGAAGAACGTTCCGGCCCCGTCCGGGTCGTCCACATAGGTCCATGCGCCGACCGAGACGTTGGCGCGCCCTGTGGCGAAGGGCGCGAGATAGGCGACGCGCGGATGCGCCGGCATGGGATGGCGCGTCATGGGGTCGGGCAGGGCGCCCTTGTCGGGCGGATGGCCTGAAGAGGGCGTCCCGCGCGCCGGCATGGCGGCTCAGACCGGCCGGACGGCGTCGCCGAGCGCGATCTCGCCGCCCTCGACCACCTCGGCGTAGACGCCGAAGCAGGTGTCGCCGACGAGCCTGCGCATGGCGCCGAGGGTGTCGGCGTCGCGCGCGCCGGTGTCGGGGTTGGCCTGCGTCGCGGCGCAGCGCCAGATCGGCTCGACCACCCGGAGCCGCACGGCGCCGACGGCCAGCACGCGGCCGGGCCACTGCGCCTCCGCCCACGGCTCAAGCCCCTCGATCCAGAGGTTGCCGCGGAAGCGCAGCGGGTCGAGCGGCCTGCCCGCCGCCTCCGACAGCGCCCTCAGTGACGCCAGCGAGTGCAGCGAGAGCCACGGCCGATCCACGTCGGTCAGCGGCTGCCGGGCGCGTGCGAGATGAAACGGTCCGTTCAGCGCATCCTCGACGAGCGGCGCGACCCACGCCTCGACGGCCGCGCGGCCCTCCGCCGTCTCGGGGTCGGCGGAGAGCGCCGGGGCGTCGGGGTGGGCGAGGGTGAGCGTCGCGCCGTCCCACCCGGCGCGGGCCTGCGCCAGCCGCGGCGCATGGGTGACGCGCGCGAAGTTGTTCGGCTCCACCCAGTCGGGGTTGTCGGCGTCGAAGGCCGTGCCTGCGCGCGTCACGGCCCAGACCCGGTCCATCGGCATCCATGCGCCGGGGGCGAGCGTCACGCGCTCCAGCGCCTCGACGCCGAGGCTCTTGACCGGATGGCGATGGATCGCCGCCAGCGCGCCGCCCGTCGCCTGCGCCCCGGCCGTCATTCGGCCGGACGCTTGCGTTTGAACGTGCGCTTGACGTTGCCGAAGAAGTTCACGTCGACGCCCTGGCTGCGCATGATCGTGTACTGCTGCGCGAAGGTGAGCACGTTGTTGGCGATCCAGTAGATCACCAGCCCCGACGCGAAGGTGCCGAGCAGGAACATGAACATGAACGGCATGATCGCGAAGATCTGCGCCTGGATCGGGTCGGTCGGCGCTGGGTTCAGCTTCTGCTGCATCCACATCGTGATCCCCATCACGATCGGGTAGACGCCGATCGAGAACAGCGTGAGGAAGGCCGGGATCGCCGAGGTCTCGAAGGGGAGCAGCCCGAACAGGTTCATCCACGAGGTCGGGTCGGGCGCCGAGAGATCCTGGATCCAGCCGATGAACGGCGCGTGCCGCAGTTCCAGCGACACGAAGATCACCTTGTAGAGCGAGAAGAAGATCGGGATCTGAAGCAGGATCGGGATGCAGCCGGCGGCCGGATTGACCTTCTCGCGCTTGTAGAGCGCGATCATCTCCTGCTGCATCTTCATCTTGTCGTCGCCGACGCGCTCCTTGATCTTCTCCATCTCGGGCTGAAGGTTCTTCATCCGGGACATTGAGACGAAGGACTTGTAGGCGAGCGGGAACAGCAGCGTCTTGATCACCACGGTGAGCAGGATGATCGCCCAGCCCATGTTGCCGACGATGTCGTAGATGAACAGCAGCATCCAGTGGATCGGCTTCGTCAGGAAGAAGAACCAGCCCCAGTCGACGGCGTCCACGAAGCCGCCGATGCCGCGCGTGTCCTCGTACTCCTGAAGCTGCCGCGTCTCCTTCGCGCCGGCGAAGAGCATGGAGGAGGCCGAGGCGCTCTCGCCGGGCGCGACGGTCAGCGCCGGCTGGCGGAGGTCGGTCTGAAACACCGGCTGGGCGGCGCCGGTGGCCTTGAAGACGGCGGTGAACGGCCTGTCGGCGCCGCCGGCGAGCGCCGTCATCCAGTACTTGTCGGTGAAGCCGAGCCAGCCGTTGGCGGCGACCGGCAGCCGCTCGACCGGGCCGCCCTCGGCGGGGTCGGCGGGCAGTTCGAGCATGTCGCTGTAGTTGTACTCCTTCAGCACCCCGTCGACTTCGCCGATGGCGCCCTCGTGCAGGATGTAGAAGTTGATGGTCTGGGGCTCGCCGTGGCGGGCGATGATGGCGTAGGGCGCGAGGCTCAGCGCCGCCTCGGTCCGGTTCGCGACCGTCTGGGTGATGGTGAACATGTAGTTCTCGTCCACCGCGATCTCGCGCTGGAATACGAGGCCGGCCCCGTTGTCCCACTCCAGCGTGACGGGGGCGCCGGGGGCGAGGCGGTCGCCGGAGGCCAGCGTCCACTCCGTCTCGGCGTCGGGCAGCGGGCCGGTCTGGGAGCCGCGCGCCGGCGTCCAGCCCCAGAGCGCGTAGTAGGGATTGGCGGCGCCGGTGGGCTCCAGCAGCTCCACGGCCGGCGAGGCGGGGTCGTTGGTCTGGCGGTGGGCGGTGAGGTCGAGGTGGTCGATGCGGCCGCCCTTCAGCGAGAGCGAGCCGCGCAGCTTCGGGGTGTCGATCGGCACGCGCGTGGTGCGCGCGAGCGCCTCGGCGCGCGGCACCGTCGTCGGCGCTGCTGCGATGGGGCCGGGCGCGCCGGGGGCGGCGGGCGCGCCGTCGACGGATTCGGCGGGCGGCAGCTGGGGTTCGAACTCCGCCGGCGGCGGCGCGAAGAACACCTGCCACACGATGATGACGAGGAAGCTCAGCGCCGCCGCCAGGATCATGTTCTTCTGTTCGCCCATGGCGGTCGCTCCGTTCGTGCAGGATCCGGCTTGGTTGGATCGGGGCGGCGCGCAGGCCCGCCCGCGGGCGATGTAGCCGCTGCGGCGGCGGAAAGCGAGACCGCGCGGCCCGCGACGCGGAGCGGCGGCCGGTCGCGGCCTATTTGTAGAAGACGAAGGCCGCGCCGCCGGCGATCAGCGCGAAGCCGACGGCGTGGTTCCAGCGCAGGGGCTCGCCCAGCCACCAGACCGAGAAGCCGGCGAACACCAGCAGCGTCACGACCTCCTGGATCGTCTTCAGCTCCGCGGCGGAGAAGTGCCCGTGGCCCATGCGGTTGGCCGGCACCTGCAGGCAGTATTCGAAGAACGCGATCCCCCAGCTTGCGAGGATCACGACGTAGAGCGGCGCGGCCTTGAACTTCAGGTGGCCGTACCAGGCGAAGGTCATGAAGACGTTCGAGCCGATCAGCAGCGCGACGGCGACATAGGGGACGAGCGCGGGCGGCGGCGTCATGGCGAGACCTCGGATGCGGCGTTCAGGTGCGGCGGAGCGGCGCGCGTGGAAATCGCCGCGTCGCCGCGGCGCGGCGCCCTGAGCGGCGTCCTGCGCGGCCTCACGGCGCGTGGCCGCGCCATTGCGGGCTCTCCCAGCCGCGCAGGATCGCCGCGGCCCGCACGGCGAAGACCGACGCGCCGCAGACGGCGCCGGAGGCGTAGGGGTGCGCGCCGGCGGCGTCCGCCAGCACGCCCGCCGCCGCGCCCGCCGCGACGGCGGTGGCGTAGATCTCGCGGTGCAGGATCATCGGCCTGGCGCCGCAGAGCAGGTCGCGGGTCAGCCCGCCGAAGGTGCCCGTCACCACCGCCATGGCGATCTGCACCGGCCAGACCGCCCCCATGGAGCGCGCGGCGGCGAGGCCCAGCGGCGCGGCGATGGCGAGCCCCAGCGCGTCGGCCCAGCTCAGCGGCCGGCTCAGCCGCTCCAGCCGCGCGCCGAAGAGCCAGACCAGCGCCGTCGCCGCCATCGCCGCCGCGAGATAGCGCGCGTCCACCAGCCAGAACACCGGGCGGTCGAGCAGCAGGTCGCGCAGCGTGCCTCCGCCGACCCCGGTGACGAAGGCGGCCACCAGCATCCCGAAGGCGTCCATCCCCGCGCGCCCGCCGAGCAGCGCGCCGGAGACGGCGAAGACGAACACCGCCGCCATGTCGAGAACCGAGAGCCACAGCGGCGTCATCCGCGCGTCTCCGCAAGCGAGGCCATGGGAGCGCGACTCACTCGGGCGGCGGATCGTAGCCGGCGCCGCCCCAGGGGTGGCAGCGCAGCACCCGCCGCAGCGTGAGCCAGCCGCCGCGCAGGGCGCCGTGGCGCTCCAGCGCCTCCAGCGCATAGGCCGAGCAGGTGGGCTGGAACCGGCAGGACATGCCGACGAGCGGCGAGAAGGTCGCGCGATAGAGCAGGACCGGCAGGCTGAGGACGCGGGCCAGCGGCGTCACGGCGCGCCGGCTCCCGGCGCGGGCCGAGCAGGCCTGTCGCGGCCGCCGCCCCCGCCATGCACGCGCGCCAGCGCGGCTTCGAGGTCGGCCAGCAGGTCGGGGAAGGGCCGCGCGGCGGTCGCATCCGGCTTGCCGATCAGCACATAGTCCCAGCCCGGCCGGCCGAGGCGCGGCAGCAAGGCGGCGGCCGCCGCGCGCAGCCTGCGCTTGGCGCGGTTGCGCCGCACCGCGTTGCCGACCTTCTTGGAGCAGGTGTAGCCGACGCGAACGACCGCAGCGTCCGGCGTTTCGCCGGGCGCGCGGCTGCGTCCCTGCAGGTTGAGCGAGGCCGAGCCCGCCCGGCGGGCGCGGGAGGCGGCGATGAAGTCCCGCCGTCTGGCGATGATCTCCATCGACGCCGCGCGCCCGACGGGGTCAGGCCGTCAGGTGCTTGCGGCCGAGGCGACGGCGGGCGTTGACGATCTTGCGGCCGTTCTTCGTCGCCATGCGCGCCCGGAAGCCGTGGCGGCGCTTGCGGACGAGCCGGCTCGGCTGAAACGTGCGTTTCATGGCGGCGGTTTCCTTGGCTGTTCCGCGCGCCTCGCGGGCGCGTCAATTGAGCCGTGGCGGGTAGCGCGGCGCGGCGCGGATGTCAACGCGCGCCTTGCGTCCGGCGGCGCGATCGCGTCGGGTCGCGCTGCGGTCAAGCTGTCGTGACGCCCGCTCGCGCGCGCGCCGCCGAGGTGTAAGTACGCTGCTGTGGGCACGCTGGGCGTTGGCCGGTCGAATCGGGAGGAGGCGATGCGCGCCATGGCGATCGAAGACGATGCGGCGGCGGACGGCGGGGCCGGGGCGGCCCCGGAGAACGGCGGCGGCGCCCGGTTGCGGCGGCTCGCGCCGCTCATCGCCCTCGCGCTCGCCGGCGCGGCGGCCTTCTGGGCCTTCGGCGACGTGCTGAGCTTCGAGGCGCTGGAGCGCAACCGCGCCGCCCTCATCGCCTGGCGCGACGCCTCCTATCCGCTCGCCGCGCTGAGCTTCGTGGCCGTCTATGCGCTCGCGGTGGCGGTGTCGCTGCCCGGCGCGATCTGGCTGACGCTGGGCGGCGGGTTCCTGTTCGGAACGCTGGCCGGCGGCGCGCTGACCGTTGCGGGCGCCACGCTCGGCGCCTCGGCGATCTTTCTCGCCGCCCGCACCGGGCTCGGCGACATGCTGCGCGCCCGGGCCGACGGGTGGCTCGGCCGGTTCGAGAGCGGCGTGCGCGAGAACGCCGTCGGCTTCATGCTGGCGATGCGGCTGGCGCCGGTGGTGCCGTTCTTCGTCGCCAACCTCGCGCCCGCCTTTCTCGGCGTGCCCTTCCTCACCTATTTCTGGACCACCTTTGTCGGCATCATTCCGGCGACTTTCGTGTACGCCTCGGTCGGCGCCGGGCTGGGCGAGCTCTTCGCGCTCGGCGAGAAGCCCGATCTCGGCGTGATCTTCCGGCCCGAGGTGCTGGGGCCGCTGCTCGGGCTCGCCGCGCTCTCGCTGCTGCCGGCGCTCGTCCGGCGCTTCCGCCGCGGGAGGGCCTGAGCGATGGCGCGGGACGGCGCCCCCCGCGGGCCGCTGACGCCCGATCTCTGCGTGATCGGCGCCGGCTCCGGCGGGCTCTCGGTCGCGGCGGGGGCGGCGCAGATGGGCGCCTCCGTCGTGCTGATCGAGGCGGGCGAGATGGGCGGAGACTGCCTCAACGCCGGCTGCGTGCCCTCCAAGGCGCTGCTCGCGGCGGCGAAGCACGCGCACATGATGGGCGCCGGCGCGCCCTTCGGCGTGCGGCCCCAGCCGGCGGAGGTCGACTGGGCGGCGGTGCGCGCCCATGTCCGCGGCGTCATCGACGGCATCGCGCCGCACGATTCGCAGGAGCGGTTCGAGGGGCTCGGCGTCACCGTGATCCGCGCCTTCGCCCACTTCGTCGACGACCGCACGGTCGAGGCCGGCGGCGCGGTCGTCCGACCCCGGCGCTTCGTCGTCGCGACCGGCTCGCGCCCGCGCGTGCCGCCGATCCCCGGCCTCGCCGAGACGCCGCACCTCACCAACGAGACGCTGTTCGCGCTGGCCGAGAAGCCGGCGCATCTGCTGATCCTCGGCGGCGGCCCCATCGGCATGGAGATGGCGCAGGCGCACCGCCGCCTCGGCTGCGCCGTCACGGTGCTGGAGGCCGGCCGCGCGCTGGGCCGGGAGGACCCCGAGGCCGCCGCCGTCGCGCTCGCCGCCCTGCGCGCCGAGGGCGTCGAGATCCGCGAGAACGCGAAGGTCGCCGCCGTCGCGGGCGGCGACGGCGTGGCGCTGACGCTGGAGGGCGGCGAGACGGTCGCGGGCTCGCACCTGCTCGTCGCCGTGGGCCGCGCGCCCGCGCTCGACGGCCTGGGGCTCGACGCCGCGAACGTCGCCCATG
>CAYGUQ010000067.1:0-12542 GCA_964352995.1 uncultured Rhodobacterales bacterium | reverse complement strand
CCCCGGGTCCCCGCCCGCCGCTCCGCCCCGACCCGCCGACCGGGCGGGCGGGGCGGCGCCTCAGACGGCGTTGATCGCGTCGATCAAGGCCAGCGCGGCCTCGGCGTCGGCCGCCACGTCGATGACGTCGCGCGTCGAGGCGTCGGCGAAACCGCTGGCGACGGCGTGGTCCACCAGCTTCAGCAGAGGGTCCCAGTAACCCGAGACATTCACCAGAATCAGCGGCTTGGCGTGCATCCCGAGCTGCCGCCAGGTCAGCACCTCGAAGAACTCGTCCAGAGTGCCGGCGCCGCCCGGCAGCGCCACCACCGCGTCGGCGTTGGCGAACATGATCTTCTTGCGCTCGTGCATGGTGTCGACCAGCACGAAGGCGGTGAGGTCGCGCTTGCCCACCTCCATCTCCATCAGCCGGCGCGGCATCACGCCCAGCGCGCGGCCGCCGCCCTCCATCGCCGATCGGGCGACCTCGCCCATCAGTCCGACGTCGCCGGCGCCGTAGACGAGCGAGAGGCCGCGCTCCGCGAGACCTGCGCCCAGCGCCCTTGCGGCCTCGGTGAAGGCGGCGTCGCGGCCGTGGCGCGCGCCGCAGTAGACGCAGACGGCGGCGATGCTCGACGGCGGCGTCGGCGGGCTGGTTTCCTGCGGCATGGTCGGGGCTCCGGATGGCGGCGGTCCGGCGCTTCTACCGCTCGCCGCGACGTATTTGAAGGCGGCGCCGCAATGGGTTAAACACCGGTGACGTTTTGGCGACGCGCCGGCCGGTCGGCGCGTCCCGGCGCTTGCAGGGAGGCTGGGCGCGATGGCTTGGGCGAAGACGGCGCTCGGGGTCTTCGTCGCGCTCGCGCTCGGCGCCGGACTGCTGCTGGTGGCCCCCGAGCCGCCGCGCGACGGCGACCCGGCCGCCGCGCAGCGCCAGGCCGCCGTGGCGCCCGAGCCGTCCGCCCCCAAGCCGGAGATATCCGAGCCGGAGATATCCGAGCCGGTCGTCTCCGCATCCGACGGCGCCGAAGCTGAGCCGGCGTCCGACGCGCGCCCGCCGGCCGCCGATGCGGCGCCGTCGGAGGAGCCGGCGCCCGAGACCTTCGCGGTTGCGCTCGCCGGCGGCGCGGACCGCTCCGCCGCGGCGCCGGACGACGCCGAAGCGGCCGCCGCGCCGGAAGAGCCCTCCGAGGAGCCGTCCGAGGCGAGCGTCGAGACGGTCGCCGCGGCAGAGCCGCCTTCGGGGCCGCCTGCCGGGCCTGACGCCGCGGCGGAAGTCGGCGCCGCGGCGCCCGCGGAAGACGAAGGCGACGCCGCGGCGGCGGTCTCCGAGACCGCCGCGACGCCCCGCTTCGACGTCGTGCGGGTGGAGCCCGACGGCTCGGCGCTCTTCGCCGGCGTTGCGGAAGCCGGCGCGGACGTGGAGATCCTGGTCGACGGCGCCGTCGTGGCGCGCGCGCAGGCGGGCGAGGACGGCGGCTTCGTCGCCTTCGGGCGGACGTCGCAGGGGGCCGCGCTGCAAAGGCTCGACATCGCCGCCACGGCGCCGCAGGCGCCCGGCGGGGCCGGGGGCGAGCGCGTCGTCGGCGCGCCGGCGTTCCTGGCCCCCACGGTCGAGACGGCGGCCGACGCCGAGCCCGGCCTCGGCCGCCCCGCGATCATCCAGCCCACCGCGCAGGGCGTCGCGGTGCTCCAGGCGCCAGCTCGACCGACGGACGAGATCGTCACCCTCGACGTCGTGACCTACGGCGAGGACGGCTCGGTCCAGCTCGGCGGGCGCGGCGAGGCGCTGCGCCCGCTGCGCGTCTTCGCCAACGCGCTGATGATCGCCGAGACGCAGGTGACGACGGACGGGCGCTGGACCGCGCGCTCCCGCGTGAGCCTCGCGCCGGGGTCCTACACGCTGCGCGTCGAGGCGCTGTCGGAGGAGGGCCGCGTCGAGTTCGTCGTCGAATCGCCCTTCCGCCGGGAGGCCGTCTTGGCCGGGCCCGGCCCCGGGGAGATCATCGTCCAGCCCGGCGACACGCTCTGGCGGCTGGCGCAGAACGTCTACGGCGCCGGGCCGCGCTACACCGTGATCTACGGCGCCAACGCCGGCCGCATCCGCGACCCCGACCTGATCTATCCCGGCCAGGTCCTCGCCATCCCCGACGGGGCGCCCTAGCTTCCGCCCAAACTCGTCGCCACGTCCCTTCCAACGCCACGGGAGCCGCAGCCATGCAGGAGGCGCCGTCAGACGCGTCCGATCTAGCCGTCGTCCGCCGCGTCTCGCCATATCTCTGGCCGGCCGGCGACAGGACGGCGCGCACGCGCGTCGTCGCCGCGCTGGCGTTCCTGACGCTCGCCAAGCTCGCCACCGTGCTGACGCCCGTGGCGTTCAAGTACGCCGTGGACGGGCTCGACGCCGCCGTAGGCCGGGAGGCCGCGTTGCTGTCGGTTCCCGTCTGGCTGGTGCTCGCCTACGGCGCGGCGCGGCTGCTGGGCGTCGGCTTCACCCAGGCGCGCGACGCGGTGTTCGCCCGCGTCGGCCAGCGGGCGCTGCGACGGCTCGCGCTTGAGACCTTCGGCCACATCCATGCGCTCTCGCTGCGCTACCACCTGAGCCGCAAGACCGGCGGCCTCAGCCGCGTCATCGAGCGCGGCGTGAAGGCGGTGGACTTCCTGCTGCGCTTCCTGCTGTTCAGCATCGCGCCGCTGATCCTCGAACTCGGCATGGTCGCGCTGATCTTCCTGCTGGCCTTCGACTGGCGCTATTTCCTCGTCGTGGTCGGGGCGATCGGCCTCTATGTCTGGTTCACCTTCGCCGTGACCGAGTGGCGGGTGAAGATCCGCGAGAAGATGAACGCGGAGGATCAGGACGCCGCGCAGAAGGCCGTCGACAGCCTGCTCAACTTCGAGACGGTGAAGTACTTCGGCGCCGAGCGGCGCGAGGCCGAGCGCTACGACGGCGCCATGGCCGGCTACGAGGACGCCGCCGTCCGCACCGCGACCTCGCTGGCCGCGCTCAACGCCGGTCAGGCGCTCATCATCACCGCCGCGATGGTGCTGGTGATGGGCATGGCCGCGGCGGGCGTGATGCAAGGCGCGCTGACAGTCGGCGACTTCGTCATGGTCAACGCCTACATGATCCAGATCACCATGCCGCTGAACTTCCTCGGCACGGTCTATCGCGAGATCAGGCAGGCGCTCGTCGACATGCGCGCGATGTTCGGCCTGCTCGACGCCAACCCCGAGATCCGCGACGCCGCCGGGGCCGCGCCGCTGGCCGTCGGCCGCGGCGCGGTGGCGTTCGACGACGTGCGCTTCGGCTATGACGGCGACCGCCCGATCCTGAAGGGCGTCTCGTTCAACGTGGAGGGCGGGCGCACCCTCGCGGTGGTCGGGCCTTCGGGCGCCGGCAAGTCCACCATCTCGCGGCTGATGTTCCGCTTCTACGACGCGACATCGGGCGCGATCCGGGTCGACGGGCAGGACATCCGGTCCGTCACGCAGGCCTCGCTGCGCAGCGTCGTCGGCGTCGTCCCGCAGGACACGGTGCTCTTCAACGACACCATCGGCTACAACATCGCCTACGGCCGCGAGGGCGCCACGCGCGCCGAGGTGGAGGCCGCCGCGCGCTCCGCCGCCATCCACGGCTTCATCGAGCGCCTGCCGCAGGGCTACGAGACCCAGGTCGGCGAGCGGGGCCTGAAGCTCTCGGGCGGCGAGAAGCAGCGCGTCGCCATCGCCCGCACGATCCTGAAGAACCCGCCGATCCTGATCCTCGACGAGGCGACCTCGGCGCTCGATAGCCAGACCGAGCAGGAGATCCAGGACCAGCTGCGCCAGCTCGGCCGCGACCGCACGGTGATCATGATCGCCCACCGCCTCTCGACCGTCACCGACGCCGACGAGATCATCGTGCTCGACGCCGGCGAGGTGGTGGAGCGCGGAACCCACGCCGCCCTCGTCGCCCGCGGCGGCCGCTACGCCGCGATGTGGCGCCTCCAGCAGGAGAGCGAGCCGGCCTGAGAAGCGGGGCCGCGACGACGCCGCAGCCCCGGCGCGGCGGGGTCAGCCGATCCGGAAGATCGTCTCGCACTTCTTCCAGAGCCGCCGGGCGGTCCAGGCGTAGCTGTCGGCGTTGTTGATCCACGCCTCCTTGGAGGCCACGAACTTGTTCCTGGGATAGGCCGGGATCGACATGGGGCCCGTGCCGTCCTTGCGGTACTTCACGAAGGTCACGCGGGCCTTGTGCTCCTTCGGCTCCAGCGCGGCACCGTAGGAGAAGCCCTGCCGAACCAGCGCCTGCAACGTCTCGCCGTCGCTCGAGACCTGCTTGGCCACGGTGCAGTGCTTGTAGCAGACGTCGTCGGTGTTGGCCCATTTGTGGGTCGACTCGTGAACGAGCGTGCGGGCGATGTCCTCCGGCGGGTCGTCCCGGATGACCGAGAGGCTGAGGTGGATCTCGCGCTTCTCGGGCGACACGCTCGACCCCGCATAGGCGAACTCCTGCATCCTGTCCCAGTCGAGATGGCCGCCGTCGTCGGCGGCCTGGAAGAAGCGGCCGAGCGCCTCGCCGCCTTTCGCAAGCTGCCCGGGCACGAACGCCCGCGTGTCCGTGAGCGACTTGCCGAGATAGAAGGCTTCCGAGGCGAACGCCCGTATCCGGTAGCCGCCGTCCATGCCGCTGAGCACGCGCGTGTAGACGTCTGCGATCCGGCTGCACACCCGGGCGTGGTTGGGGTCGTCGGAGCCGAGATTGAAGTACTTGTTGAGGGTCTCGAAGACCTCCGGCAGATCGCGGTGGCGCGTGATCGCCTGTCTGGCCACGAGCGCCATCGAGCGGGCGATCACGACGGCCTTGCTCATCTTCTCGCGCATCTCTCCCGTGACGCAGGTCTCCGGCCCGGGATCGAGCGCCTCGGTTTCCGACGCGCAGAGGTTGACCTTGCTGGTCAGCCGGATCGTCCACGCCATCGCCGATATCCTCCAGCGCCGAAGGCTGTCGCCCCGCAGCCGGCGCGCGCCGCGTCGCAGCGCGGCGGGCCGCGCCCGGCGCCGCCGCGGAGCGTGCGTCCAATCCGGATGCAAGACAAGGCCGCGGCCGAGGCGCGGCGCCGGCGCGGCGTCAGGGGCCGTCTGCGCCGCTCAACGCAGCGTCAGCCCAGCACTTCCGCCACGGCCTCCGCGGTCGCAGCCACGACGGTCCGGGCCTCGGCCGCCGTCAGGCAGAAGGGCGGCGCGAAGCCGATGATGTCGCCCTGCGGCATGGCGCGGGCGATCACGCCGCGACGCAGCATCGCCGCCGCCACGGCCGGACCGACCTTGCGGGCGGGGTCGAAGAAGACCGGAGCGTCGTCGTTCGCGCCGCGGTCCTCGACGAGCTCCACCGCCGCCAGCAGGCCCTCGCCGCGGATCTCGCCGACATTGGGGTGGTCGGCCAGCGCGCCGCGCAGGCCGTCGATCAGCGCCGGGCCGACGGCGCGGACGTTCTCGATCAGCTCCAGACGGTCGAGGAGTTCGAGGTTGGCCACGCCCGCGGCGGCGCTGACGGGGTGCGCGGAGTAGGTCCAGCCATGGCCGATGGGGCCGTGCTCGTCCGTGCCCTTCGCCAGCACGTCCCACATCCGCCGGCTGACGATCGAGCCCGAGAGCGGCGCGTAGGCGGAGGTGAGCCCCTTGGCGATGGTGATGAGGTCGGGGCGCATCCCGTAGCGCTCGGAACCCCACATCGCGCCGAGCCGGCCGAAGCCCGTCACCACCTCGTCGGCGATGAGCAGGACGTCGTGTTTCTCCAGCACCGCCTGGATCGCCGCCCAGTAGCCCTCGGGCGGCGGGACGAGACCGCCGGTGCCCAGCGCCGGCTCGCCGACAAAGGCCGCGACCGTCTCGGGCCCCTCGCGCAGGATCGTCGCCTCCAGCTCCGCGGCGCAGTGGGCGCTGAAGGCGGCCTCGTCCATCGCGCGGTCGGCGCGGCGATAGAAGTACGGCGCCTCCGTGTGGACGACGCCGGCGAGCGGCAGGTCGAAGCGCTCGTGAAACAGCTTCAGGCCGGTCAGCGAGCCGGTCATGAGGCCCGAGCCGTGGTAGCCGCGCCATCGCGAGACGATCTTCTTCTTCTCCGGCCGCCCGAGCAGGTTGTTGTAGTGCCAGACCAGCTTGACGTTGGTCTCGTTCGCGTCGGAGCCGCCCAGGCCGAAATAGACCCGCGCCATATGGTCGGGCGCGCGGTCCATGATCATCTTTGCGAGCCGGATCGAGACCTCGGTCCCGTGGCCGACATAGGCGTGGTAATAGGCGAGTTCGCGCGCCTGCTCGGCGATGGCCTCTGCGATCTCCTGACGGCCGTAGCCGACATTGACGCAGTAGAGCCCGGCGAAGGCGTCGAGCAGACGCACGCCGTCCCGGTCGGTCACGTGGACGCCCTCGGCGGTGCGCATCACGCGCCCCGGCGCGTCGCCGCGCGCGTGCTGGCCCAGATGGGTCGAGGGGTGGAAGAAGCTCTCGCGGTCCCACGCCGCCAGCACGTCGTTCGTCAGCATCGCCTGCTCCTGTCGCCGGATGCGCGCGAGCTTAGCGCAAGGGCCGGCGCAGATGGCGCCGAAGACGCGGCGGCGCGCGGAAGGATCGCCGCCAGCGCGGGCCTCAGACGGAAGGGTCTTCCGCATCCGCCAGCGGCGGGGGCGCCTCCTTCACCGGCTTGGTGACGAAATAGGTGAAGTAGCGCCGCACGCCGACGCCGGCCTCCAGCAGCCGGTCCATCTCCGCCTGATAGGCCGCGACGTCCGCCGCGGAGACCTTCATCACGTAGTCGACGCCGCCGCCGACCGCGACGCAGTCGAAGATCGCCGGCAGATCCTGCACATGGGCCTCGAAACGGGCGAAGTCCTCGGCGCGGTGGCTCTCCAGCTCGACCGTGACGACCGCGACGACGCGGCGGCCCAGCGCCTCCGGCGCGACCTGCGCGACGTAGCCGGTGATGACGCCGGCCTGCTCCAGCCGACGCACCCGCGCCCAGCAGGGCGTGGGCGAAAGGTTCACGCGGCGGGCGAGCTCGGCGTTGGTGATGCGGCCCTCGCGGCGCAGGACGGCGAGGATCGCGCGGTCGCGCCCATCGAGCCTGATCCCGTCGAGCCTGCGCTCCGCCATCCGCCGCCACTCCGTCGCGCCCCGCCGAAGCCCTAGCGCGCCGGGCGCCCTGCGAAAAGCGGGGGCCTTGCGCGCCTCCGCCAAATCGCCTTTGGCTGGAGGCCCCGCCGCACCCCGCAGGATGACCGCCCATGCCCGCCACGCTGAATTTCACGCTCGATGAGTACGCCGGCCGGGTGGCGCGCGCGCAGGCGGCGATGGCCGCGCGGGGGCTGGAGCTGCTGGTGGTCTCCGATCCCTCCAATATGCACTGGCTCACGGGCTACGACGGCTGGTCCTTCTACGTGCATCAATGCGTCCTGCTGCCGGTCGACGGCGAGCCGGTATGGTTCGGCCGGGGGCAGGACGCCGCCGGCGCGCGCCTCACGGCATGGATGGGCGAGGACCGCATCCTCGGCTACCCCGACCACTACGTGCAGTCCGCCGAGCGGCACCCGATGGACCTGCTGGCGCAGTCGATCGTCGACCGCGGCTGGGGGGGGCGCGCCATCGGCGTCGAGATGGACAACTACTACTACACCGCCGCCGCCCACGCGGCGCTCCTCGCCGGCCTGCCGAACGCGACCCTGAGCGACGCGGCGGGGCTGGTGAACTGGGAGCGGGCGGTGAAGTCGCCGCAGGAGCTCGCCTACATGCGCGAGGCCGCCCGCATCGTCGAGGCCATGCACGCCCGCATCGTCGAACTGGTCGAGCCGGGGATGCGCAAGTGCGACCTCGTGGCGGAGATCATCGCGGCCGGCGCGCGCGGCCTGCCGGAGATCGGCGGCGACTATCCGGCCATCGTGCCGCTGCTGCCGTCCGGGCGCGAGGCCTCCGCCCCGCACCTGACATGGGACGACCGGCCGATGAAGGCGGGCGAGGCGACCTTCTTCGAGATCGCCGGCTGCCGGAAGCGCTACCACTGCCCGCTGTCGCGCACGATCTTCCTCGGCCGTCCGCCGCAGCCGATCCTCGACGCCGAGGCGGCGGTGCTGGAGAGCATGGCCGCCGGACTGGAGCAGGCGAAGGCGGGCAACACCTGCGACGACATCGCGACCGCCTTCTTCGGCGTGCTGACGCGCCACGGCGTCGAGAAGCCGAACCGCGCCGGCTACTCCATCGGCCTCAGCTATCCGCCCGACTGGGGCGAGCGCACCATGTCGATCCGCCCCGGCGACATGACCGAGCTGAAGCCCGGCATGTGCTTCCACTTCATGTCCGGCCTCTGGATGGCGGAGTTCGGGCTGGAGCTGACCGAGAGCATCGTGATCGGCGAGACCGGGCCGGAATGCCTCGCCTCCGTCCCGCGCCGGCTGGTCGCCAAGCCGTGATCGCCGAGGGAAATCCGATTCGCCCGACGGTCGACTTCGACGCGCCCGGCGTGCGGCACGGCCATCTCCGCCTGCCCTGGAGCCGCAACGAGAGCGCGTGGGGCAACCTGATGATCCCCGTCTGCGCGGCGGTCGGCGAGAAGCCCGGCCCCACCGTGCTCGTGACCGGCGGCAACCACGGCGACGAGTACGAGGGGCCGCTGGCGGCGCTGGCGCTGGCGCGGGAGCTGCGCGCCGACGCGATGTCGGGCCGCGTGCTGATCCTGCCCTTCCTCAACTTCGCGGCGGTGAAGGCGGGGACGCGCGTCTCGCCCGTGGACGGCGTGAACATGAACCGCTGCTTCCCCGGAAGCCCGAGAGGCTCGCAGACCGAGAAGGTCGCCGACTACGTGATGCGCGCGCTGGCGCCGCTGGCCGACCTCGCGGTCGACTTCCACTCCGGCGGCCGGACGCTCGACTTCCTGCCCTTCGCGGCGTCCCACCTGCTCGACGACAAGGCGCTGGAGGGCGCCTGCGCCGCGGCCGCGGCGGCCTTCAACGCGCCTTACACCATGAAAATGCTGGAGATGGACCCCGCCGGCCTGCTCGACACCGCGCTGGAGGAGGCCGGGATCGCGCTGGTCACGACGGAGTTGCGCGGCGGCGGCACCGCGACCGCCGAGAGCGTCGCCATCGCCCGCCGCGGCCTGCGCAACGTGCTGATCCACGCCGGGGTGCTGGGCGGCGAGCCGGAGCGGGCGCCGTCGCGCTTCCTCTCGATGCCCTCGCTCGACTGCTACAGCTTCGCCGGCGAGGCGGGCATGCTGGAGCCCTGCGTCGACCTCGGCGCGACGGTGCGGGCCGGCGACGCGCTCGCCCGCGTCTGGCGGCTCGACCGCACCGGCGTCGCGCCGGAGACGGTGACGGCGGCGCTCGACGGGGTGCTCGCCGCGCGCCATTTCCCCGGCCTCGTGCAGCCCGGAGACGCCGTCGGCGTCGTTGCCGTCCTCGACTGAGGAGCGCGGGCCGGCGCGTAAACGAAGCGGTCACCCCCTTCGGGGCAGTATCCGCGCAACGGTGCCACACAGTTCTGCATGCGAGGCGTTCTTGACCAGATCCTGGAAAACCCCCAGTCAGATCTCGGCGGCCGGCGCGGGAGCGAAGACGCTTGCACCGAACATCCACGAATTCCGCATGGCGGTCAACGGCGTCGCCACCATGACGACGGCGGACAAGGTCCGCGACAGGGCGATCGAGAACATCATGCGCTTTGCGCGGATGTGCGCCGAAGAAGGCGAGATCGCCGTCGAGGAGCATGTCGACGGCGGCTGGCGCCCGTTCGACATGGACGAGGAGGCCCGGCGCCGGGAGGAAGCCGCAGAGGCCGCCGAAGCCGAGGCCGCCGCTGGGGCCGAGGCCGCTGAAACCGCCTCCGAAGCGGCCGCGGAACCCGCCGCCGAGCAGGAAGAGGCGCCGAAGCCCAAGCTCGCGATCAACTTCGCGCCGCCAGAGTAGCGCCGCCAGAGCGGCTGAGCCCGATCACAGCGGCGAGCCGCCCTCCGCCGGTCAGGTGCCGCAGAAGGTCGCCTGCACCACCTCGTCGGGCCTCGGCGGCGTCCGGTAGGCCGCGGCCACGGGCCGGGCGTCGAACGGCGCCGAGAGCGCGTCGCGCAGGGCGTCGAGCGGGCCGAGGTCGCCCTCCCCCGCCGCCGCCAGAGCCGCCTCGACGCGGTGGTTGCGCGGAATGACCCACGGATTTGCGCGGCGCATCGACGTCGCACGCGCGGCCGGATCCGCGGTCTCCCGCGACAGCCGCGCGCGCCAGGCGCCCAGCCACGCGCCGAGCGCCTCGGGCGCGGCGACCTCCGCGGAGAGCGGCGCGTCGTCGCCCGCGGCGGCGTCGGCGAGGGCCCTGAACGCGTTGGTGAAGTCGGCCTCCGCCGCCGCCAGCAGGCCCGCGAACTCCTGCGCGAGCTTGGCGTCGCCGTCCTCGGCCGAAGTCAGCCCCAGCTTGGCGCGGAAGACGGCGAGCCATGCCGCCTCGAAGCGCGCCGGGTAGCCGTCCAGCGCCGCCTGCGCCCGCGCCACGGCCGCGTCGCCCTCGCCCATCAGCGGCAGCAGCGCCTGCGCCAGCCGCGACAGGTTCCACAGCGCGATGCGGGGCTGGTTCCCGTAGGCGTAGCGGCCCTGCGCGTCGATGGAGCTGAACACCGTCGCGGGGTGGTAGACGTCCATGAAGGCGCAGGGGCCGTAGTCGATGGTCTCTCCCGCGATGGACATGTTGTCGGTGTTCATCACGCCGTGGATGAAGCCGAAGCCCTGCCACTGCGCCATCAGCGCCGCCGTGCGCCCGACGACGGCCTCCAGCAGGGCGGCGGCGGGGAACTCGGCGCCGGCGAGCTCGGGGTAGTGGCGGGCGACGACGTAGTCGGTCAGCGCGCGCAGGGCGTCGTCGTCCTCGCGCGCGGCGAAGTACTCGAACGTGCCGAAGCGGACATGGCTCCGCGCCACGCGGGTCAGCACCGCGCCGGGCAGCGGCGTCTCGCGATAGACGAGGTCGCCCGTGAGGACGGCGGCGAGGCTGCGCGTGGTGGGGACGCCGAGCGCGTGCATCGCCTCGGCCACGATGAACTCGCGCAGCACGGGGCCGAGCGCCGCGCGCCCGTCGCCGCGCCGCGAGAAGGGCGTCTGGCCGGAGCCCTTGAGCTGCACGTCGCGGCGCACGCCGTCCGGCCCGACGATCTCGCCGAGCAGCAGCGCGCGGCCGTCGCCAAGCTGCGGCGAGAAGCCGCCGAACTGGTGGCCGGCGTAGGCCATGGCGATGGGCTCGGCGCCGGGCGGCGGCGCCAGCCCGCTCAGCGCCGCGACGCCCTCGGGGCCGGCGAGCCAGGCGGGGTCGAGCCCCAGTTCGCGCGCCAGCGCCTCGTTCAGCCGCAGCAGGCCGGGCGCGGGCGGTTTCGCCGCCTCGACGCGGGCGAAGAAGCGCTCGGGCAGGCGGGCGTAGCTGTTGTCGAAGCGGAAGGCCCCTTCGGTTTCCCTCGGTGCGTCTGTCGCGGCGTCGGTCATCTTCGTCCCTCCCGGAGCGGCTGCCTCACAGCTAGGGACTTGCGCCGTCGATGACCACCGGTCGCCGGCGCGGTCAGTCCTCCTCGTCCTCGTGCAGGATGCGCTCGGCGGCGCCGTCGAGGTCGTCGTACTGGCCGCTCCGCAGGGTCCATACGAAGGCGAAGAGGCCCAGCAGGCCGAGGCCGATCGCGACCGGGATGAGCAGCAGGAGGTTGGTCATGCGGCGGCCTCCTCGGCCCGCGGCCGCCGCGCCCCGCGGCGCGGCGTCGCCGCCCCGCCGCCGCCGGCCAGCCTCAGGGCGTTGGCGACGACGAGGATGGAGGAGGACGACATCGCGACGGCGGCCGCCAGCGGCGAGGCGTGGCCCGTCACCGCCAGCGGGATCGCGACGCAGTTGTAGGCCGCCGCGATGGCGAAGTTCTGCAGGATGACGGCGCGGGTGCGCCGCGCGAGCGCGTGGGCATCCGCCACGGCGCGCAGGTCTTCGCCGATGAGAACGATGTCCGCCGCCGCGCGGCCGATGTCGGCGGCGGAGGCGGGCGCGATCGAGACGGAGGCCTCGGCGAGCGCCGGCGCGTCGTTGATCCCGTCGCCGACCATCAGCGTGCGGGCGCCTTCGGCGTTCATCGCGGCGAGCGCGGCGATCTTGTCCTGGGGGCTCGCCTGCGCGCGCCAGTCGGCGACGCCGAGCCGCGCGGCCAGCGCCGCAACCGGGCCGGGCCGGTCGCCGGAGAGGATCGAGACGCGCAGCCCGGCGGCCTCCAGCCGCGCTACGGCCACGGCGGCGCCGGGGCGCGGCGCATCGTCGAAGAGATAGGCGACCGGCGCGGCGCCGGGCCTCGACAGCCAGACGGCCGAGGCGTCGGCTGCCTCGACGGCCTCAGCCTCTCCCGCGCCGACCCATGCCGCGCGGCCTAGGCGCACCGTCTCGCCGCCCGCGCGGGCCTCCACCCCGTAGCCCGGAACCTCGCGAACCTCGCGAACCTCATCGACATGCGCCGCGACGACGCCGGCGGCCCGCGCCGCCGCCGCCAGCGCCTGCGCCAGCGGATGCCGGCTGCCGGCCGCGAGCGCCGC
>CAYGUQ010000066.1:0-12682 GCA_964352995.1 uncultured Rhodobacterales bacterium | reverse complement strand
GGCTGGCAGCCTGGTTGATCCTCTCTTGGGCCTGTCTTTGCTTCGCTCGAGTAACTGACATCTGCCAACCTCTGATCTTGCATTTGCGGTCATACCGCCATGCCAGAGTATGGCGTTAAGACAATTTATGCAATGCTATAGACTTGCATATATATTGCTTATGATAGGCCTCAACATGGCGGATTGTCCATGCTTGCAACGCTACCGGATTGCAAATCTGCTGATCCAGCACAGGCCTCAGCTAGAAACGCATCCCCAACTACGCTCCACAGGACGCAACCCTGCACGGCATCGCCGACCGGCTGCAGACTATCGAGCGGCGGAACTTCTATCAGCTCTGCGCCGAAGCCAGCCACCGTGGCTGCTACGCCCACGAGTATACCATGTCCGTGGATGTCACACGCTATAGCACAACCTGGCAGCCACCAGCGGATGACGCAGAGGAGATCGTGACCGAGGCGCTGCGCGACCTAGCCCGGTGGCTTTACCGCCAGCTTCAGGTTGAATATGACCACCTCACCTCCGACAAAGTCATCGAGGAGGAGATCATCGTTAACGAATACACCTTTACTGAAACTGGGCGACGGCTTGGGTAACTGGGTTAATCATGCGGCGGAAGATACAATCTCTCCGTATCTCGAGGCGTGTTTGAATATTCGCTCTATCAAACCGCCTGAACGGGATCAGCGCCAAATTATTGTAAACGGCATCGTGTCTTGCGGAAAACCCCGGTAAGTCCTAGAAAGTCGCTGACTTTATGCAGAATTGGTTAATGCCGAGACATCTCTTTTCTCTCTTGCTTGCGATTGCCGTCGCATTTTTCGGCGTACTTCCGCATGCGGCAATGGCTGGCGAGATGCAGAAAACGTCGGTGTCTTGTCACAATGAACAAACTGTGGTGAGTGGGCACTCCGATGCGATGGAGCATCGCGGCGGTCCGGATCATGCAATGCCCGGAGCCTGTGCAATCGCCTGCCTCGGGTCAATTGCAATCTGGTTTACTTCATCGGACGCGGTGCCTATCGCATTTCGCCCGATTTCGCATCGGGCTGCGGTGTCCCTCGTTTTACGCGGGCGCCCCGGCGATCCGGCCGACCGCCCTCCCAAATCCATTTGAAGGGTTGACACGCGGAGCCGTGCTGCGGCTTCTGACCGATGCGCCCCTTTGGGGGCATGATGGATTTATTCAAAATGAGACATGAACTGACACGCCGCGGCTTTCTGGCTGCATCCGCAGCCTTGTCTGCCACCACCGCCGTACCGCGTTTGGCCTTCGCGCAAACCACACCCCTTACCTTGACTGCACAGACGCGGGTGATCGACGTCCGTGGTCGCGCCGCCACCGTCATGGGCCTGACCGATGGAATGGGCAGGCAAGGACTGTTCCTCGACCCCGGTAAAAGATTCCGCGTGGATCTGACCAATGCTCTGGACGAGGAGACGATCATCCACTGGCATGGTCAGATCCCGCCCAACGCACAGGACGGCGTGCCTAACTTGCCGATGCCGCTTTTGCAGCCGGGCGAGACGCGCAGCTACGACTATGCGCCGATGCCCGGCACGCACTGGATGCACAGTCATGTGCCGGTGCAGGAGATGAGCCTGCTCGCCGCCCCGCTGATCGTGCGGCGGCCCGAGGATCTGACTGCTGATAGGCAGGAGGTCGTGATGTTCCTGCACGACTTCGCGTTCCGCCCCGCAGCCGAGGTGCTGGCCGAGATCACGCAAGGCGCTGCCCATCATGACATGAGCAGCATGGACGCACCGGCACAGAACCTGAGCGGGGTGTCGGGCAAGGATCATTCCGGCATGTCCATGCCCGGAATGACCATGGGCGGGATGGGCGCAGGCGGAATGGTCATGGACCTCAACGACTTTGACTTCGACGCCTATCTCGCCAATGACCGCACGCTCGCCGACCCAGAGGTGATTGCGGTCGAACGTGGGGGTCGTGTTCTGTTGCGGGTGATCAATGCCGCTGCAGCAACGTCCTTCTGGATCGACACAGACGGGGTCTCTGCGCGTCTGGTGGCGGTGGACGGTCACGGTGTTGAGCCGGTGGCGGGCACACGCTTCGGTCTTGCCATGGCGCAGCGTCTTGATCTGGAAATCGACTTGCCGGACGCGGGCGCCTTCCCGATCCTCGCCCTGCGCGAAGGAGCGAGGGAGCGTACCGGCATCATTCTCGCCACTGCGGGTGCCGTAGTGCGCCGGATCGACGATCTGGCCGAAACGGAAAGCAGCGCGTTTGATATCGATCTCGCCCAAGAGGGGCTGCTGCAAGCAGCACGGGCGCAAGGCGCGCCTTCGCTGGCACCGCGCCCGGTGGACCGTTCGCACATGATCATGCTCGGCGGCGCGATGCAGCCTTACCTCTGGACCATCAACGGGCAGACTTGGGGCGGCCACACGCCGATCACCGCCAAAACGGGCGAACGGGTGCATCTGACGTTCCACAACATGTCGATGATGGGGCATCCGATGCACCTGCACGGGCATGTGTTCCAGGTGGTGAACGTCAACGGACGCAGCCTGGACGGTGCGATCCGCGATACGGTCTATGTGCCACCGATGACGATGGTGACGGTCGCACTTGATGTGGGCGAGGCAGCACGCTGGATGCTGCATTGTCATCACATGCCACATCTGTTCACCGGCATGATGACAGAGTTCGCCGTCTCAGCCTGAGACGCCCGCTATCGGAGGAGAATGTCCCCCGGTGGCGAAACAATTTCACAGGCGCGCTTTATCCCGATGGCCAAGTGCCGGAGGCAAGAGTGCTGCACTCACGCCGCAAAGGTCGGCGAAGACAGATTGGAGATCGTATCATGAACAAGGGACTTATAGGCGCACTCGTTGTCGTCATCATGGCCGTGGCCGGCTGGTATTGGACACAAGGCCAGACCACCGAAGAACCAGTTTCCGCCTCTGCCCCGGACGGCGCGCAGATCGCAGGAGCACCTTTGGCGGATGTCGTCGTGCCCGAGGGGCTTTCGGCCATGGCGCAGCAAGGCGAAACTTATTTCAACGCGGTCTGCGCGTCCTGCCATGGCACGAATGCCGCCGGGCAAGACGGCGTCGCACCGCCGCTGGTTCATCAGATCTATGAGCCCGGCCACCACGGGGACATGGCGTTCGTTCTGGCGGCGCGGAACGGGGTACGAGCACATCACTGGTCGTTCGGCGACATGCCACCGGTAGAAGAACGGCTTACGGATGGTGAACTGGGTGCAATCGTTGCTTATGTGCGCGAGTTGCAGCGCGCCAACGGGATCAACTGATGGGGCGGAATTCCGGTTCAGCCCATGTTCGCGCATTCGGCGAACCGGCTTGAGGCCCGGCATCCTCATTCTGGCAGGGATCGTCCTTTTGGGGACTGCCTGGGTCGCGATCCATCTGTTTGCGCGCGACGGTGCCGCGGTGGCGCGCGGCCGCGTCCTTTACGACACGAACTGCGCCGCCTGCCACGGCCGAAATCTGGAGGGTCAGCCGGACTGGCAAAGCGCGGGGTCTGACGGGCGTCTCCCCGCGCCGCCCCATGACGCCACCGGCCATACCTGGCATCATTCCGACGCCGATCTGACCGCCTATATCGCCCTTGGTGGCGCGGAGGCGCTGGCGCAGATGGGTGTGACCTTCGATAGTGCCATGCCGGGTTTCGGAGACGTGCTGAGCTCCCAAGAAATCGCGGACATCCTGGCCTATATCAAATCGCACTGGCCCGCGCGCGAGCGCCAGGTCCAAGCGGAGCGTAGCGCGTCCGACGGCAGATGACTGGACGACGCACCATGGGGCGGCTCAGACCGAAGCCGCAGGATATCCGGCCTCTGCCAGCGACGTCTTGACACGCGCCGCGTCAGTGCTGCTCTCGACCGATATGCGTCGCGCCGCCATATCGAACTCGATGCGTGCCGCCGGGTCGAGGGCGTGGATCGTTTTTTCGACCGTCGCCTTGCAATGGCCGCAGCTCATGTCGGGAATGTGGAACGTTATCATGCTTATCTCCTTCTTTGGTTTGTCTATAGATCAACGCGCCGCAACCGCAGTGCATTCGTAATAACCGAGACCGAAGACAAGCTCATCGCCGCCGCCGCGATCATCGGCGACAGCAACAAGCCTGTGACGGGATATAGCAGCCCTGCCGCGATCGGCACGCCGACGGCGTTGTAGGCGAAGGCGAAGAACAGGTTCTGCTTGATGTTGCGCAGTGTAGCGCGGGCCAGTTTGCGTGCCCGGACGATGCCCATGAGGTCTCCACCGAGCAAGGTGATGCCTGCGCTTTCCATCGCGACATCGGCACCCGTGCCCATGGCGATGCCAACGTCCGCGGCTGCCAAGGCGGGGGCGTCATTCACCCCGTCGCCCGCCATCGCGATCTTGTGGCCATCCTTGCGCAACTGGTCGATCAGCTTTTTCTTGTCTTCCGGCAGGACGCCCGCGCGCACCTCGTCGATGCCCAAGGTCGCTGCTACCGCTTGCGCTGTGCGCTCATTGTCGCCGGTCGCCATGATCACACGCAGCCCTTGGGAGTGTAGTTCCTTGATCGCCTGTGCGGTTGAGTCCTTGATTGGATCGGCTACCGCCACGATGCCCGCAAGGGCGCCATCAACCGCGACGAACATCGCCGTCTTGCCCTCTGCACGCAGCGCATCAGCCTTTTCCTCGGCCTGCGTCGTCTCAAGGCCCATCTCTTGCATCATAGCGGTATTGCCGAGGGCGACGGTGTGCCCGCCGACGTTGCCGCGCACGCCTTTGCCGGTAATAGCTTCAAAATCCGCAGCCTCCTGCCGTGCAGCGCCTTGCGCTTCGGCCCCTTCGACAATGGCTTCGGCCAGAGGATGTTCCGAGCCACGTTCAAGCGCAGCGGCCAGCGAAAGAATATCAGTCTCAGTGACATCGCCAAGGGTAACGGTATCGGTCAGCTTTGGCTTTCCCATGGTCAGGGTGCCCGTCTTGTCGACGATCAGCGTATCGACGCCTGCCATGCGTTCCAGCGCCTCGGCATCCTTGATCAGCACACCCGCCTGTGCTCCGCGCCCGGCCGCTGTGGTGATCGAGATCGGGGTGGCGAGGCCAAGTGCGCAGGGGCAGGCAATGATCAGAACCGAGACAGAAGAGGCGATGGCAAAGACCAGCACCGGTGCTGGCCCGAAGATCATCCACATCACAAAAGCGAAGATCGCCACCCCGACCACGGTCGGCACGAAGATCGCCGAGACACGGTCGGCCATGCCTTGAATCGGCGCACGCGAGCGGCGCGCGTTCGATACCATGGCCACGATCTGCGCCAGCACTGTATCAGCGCCGACCTTGCCCGCTTCGATCACCAAAGAGCCGTTCTTGTTGATCGTGGCACCGGTCACCGCATCGCCCGGGCCTTTCTCAACAGGCATTGACTCGCCGGTCAGCATGCTTTCGTCCAATGAGGATCGCCCGTCGACCACCACGCCATCGACCGGAACCGCATCACCCGGCCGCACCCGAAGTCGGTCGGCCTCCATGATGTTTTCCAATGGTGCGTCGTATTCAGTGCCGTCTGGCAGAATACGCCGTGCGGTCTTTGGGGCGAGGTCGAGAAGTGCGCGGATCGCGTCACCGGTGCGTTCCCGCGCTCGCAGTTCCAGCACCTGGCCTACGAACACCAGCGCGATGATCACGACCGCCGCCTCGAAATATGTGCCGACACCTTGGCCCATCCGGTAGACTTCAGGGAAGACGCCCGGCAGGAACGTCGCCACAATGGAGTAAAGATAGGCCGCCGCCACGCCGAGGCTGATCAGCGTCCACATATTGGGCGCGCGGTTGATCACCGAATCCCAGCCGCGTTTGAAGAATGGCAAGGCCGCCCAAAGCACGATGGGCGTTGCGATCACGAACTCCAGATAGCTGGCGGTCTGATGGCCGATCCAGTCCCGCACAGGCAGGCCAACGAGCTCGCCCATCGTCAGCACGATGAGCGGGACCGCTGCGGCCGCCGAGATCCACATCCGGCGCGTGAAGTCGGTTAGTTCTTCGCTGGGCTCGTCCGACGGCAGCATCGGCTCCAGCGCCATGCCGCAGATCGGGCAAGGCCCCGGCGCGTCGCGGACGATCTCGGGATGCATCGGGCAGGTGTATTGCACGTTAGCGGGTGCGGCCTTCTTGCGCCCTTCGGCGCGGCCCGAGGCGTAGAACCACGGATCGCCTTCAAACTTCGTCTGGCATTTTTCAGAGCAGAAATGGAAGGTCTTGTCCTCGAACTCTGCGTGCCGCGTATCGGACCCGACCGCGACCGTCATCCCGCAGACAGGATCCTTTGCCGTTTCAGCGCCTTCGGGAATGTTTGACTTTGCGTGCTGATGATCGTGGTCCATATCGTGCCGACTTTCTTTTGATTTGTTTCAGCGTGAGGGATCCAGTCACTGGAACATCAAGCTATTTTTTATGCTGATCGTGATCGTGATCGGTCTCGCCTACGGGATTGCGAGCGAGAAAGACGCCCACGAACGCGAACACCAGTGCCATGCCGATCACGCCAAGTATGACGATCAGCGGGTCGGATTGCCATTTCATCGCCGCGAAGGCGGTCAGGACCACGGCGTCCAGTGCGATCGCGGTCAACATCACCCAGCCGCGTGCCCCGATCTCGTGGCATAGGTTTCGGTAAACGCCCGCGTGAATGATCATGTCCATCACGAGATAGAAGAAAGCCCCAAGCGAGGCGATGCGGCTAAGGTCGAAGAAAACCGTCAGGACACCTGCAATCACGACCGTGTAGACCAGAGTGTGATCCTTGATCGTTCCGGGCATCCCGAAATGGCTGTGCGGGATCATCTTCATCTCGGTCAGCATGGCCAGCATCCGCGTGACGGCAAAGACGCTCGCGATCAAGCCCGAGGCCGTGGCAACAAGCGCCAGCGCCGCCGTCAGATAGAAGCCGGTCTGCCCGAGTGCCGGCCTGGCCGCCTCTGCCAAGGCATAGTCCTTGGCCGCTACGATGCGGTCGAGTGATAGGCTGGAGCCGACTGCGAAGGCGACAAGCAGATAGACGATCACGCAGATTGCGATGGATAGAACGATGGCCCGGCCAACGTTGCGGTGCGGTTCGGTGATCTCGGCCCCGCTGTTGGTGATGGTAGTGAAGCCCTTGAACGCCAGGATCGACAGGGCAACAGAGGCCACAAAGCCGGTAGCACCCGAATCCCCATTGGTTGCCTCGAAGTTGAAGCCGCTCGCCCAGAGGCCTGCGACTCCGAACAGCGCAATGCCGCCGACTTTGATAACAGCCATGATGATGGACAGAAGTCCGACCGAGCGGCTGCCTGATATATTGATAAGATATGCAACGACGATCAACCCAACGCCAATGATCGGGACGAGGACGCTTTCCGGGTCGCCGCCAAAGGCCCGCAGCGTGTAGGTGCCAAAGGTCCGCGCGACGAGACTTTCGGCGATAACCATCGACAGTGCCATCAGGAGCGCTGCCCCCGCTGCGACCGTTGTCGGCCCGTAGGCTTTCTTCAGGATCATCCCGATGCCGCCGGCAGACGGAAAGGCGTTCGACATCATGATATAGGTGTAGGCGCTGAAGGCGGTCACGATCGCCCCCGCGACGAACGACAGTGGGAACAGGGGGCCGGCAAGCTCAGCAATCTGTCCGGTCAGCGCGAAGATGCCCGCACCGATCATCACGCCAGTGCCCATGGCAACTGCGCCTTGCAGGGAGATGCTGTTCTCTTTGTAGCCTTCCGCCATCAGGTTTCCTTTTCAGAGTGTCGTCTGGTTGCGATCCAAAGCAGGGGCAATCCGGTGATCAGGCCGAGCCCCAGCACCGCCCATGTGGTCCGACCAATATCACCGCTGACAGCCTCGCCGCCAAAATGTGCGAGGATAAAACTCGCCGGAATGATGCCCGCCAGCGTCGCCAGTGCGAAACGCCAGGCGTGCAGGCGGCTGAGCCCCGCTGCGTAGCTGATTATGTCGAAGGACACGAAGGGCATCAGGCGGCTGGCAAATACGGTTCCTGTCAGCGCGTTCTGCGATCCGAGCAGTCCGGCATCAACTCGATCACCGAACACTCGCCGCAAGACATCATGCCCCAGAACCCGTGCCAGACCGAAGGCAATCAGCGCCCCCAGTTCGGCTCCGATCACCACCTGCACGGTTCCCCAGACATGCCCATAGGCAGCACCTGCGGCCAAGGCTATCGGTGCGCTCGGAATGGGACTGGCCACCACCGCAACGGTCATGAGGCTGATGATCAATAGAGGGCCCCAGAGACCCGCGCGCGCCACCACTGTTTCAAGCGCTTCGCGGTCCAGAAGCTGCTGGGCATCAACCAGCAGCGACGGCGCAAACCACCACACCCCGAGAGCGACCAGCCCGAGGAATGCAATCGTCGCCAAGATACCGGTGCGCAAGCGCATCTCAGATCGCCTCGACCGCCTTCTTCAGGAGATCGCGCACCTGACCGGCAACGGCATGCAGTTCGGTATTGTCTATCGCTTGCATAGACGCCACCGGGTCGATGGCGCTGACCTCCACACCGCCCTCGACCTTGCGCAGGATGACGTTGCAGGGCAGCATCGCGCCGACACGCGGTTCAATTCCAATGGCCTCGTGGGCCATTTTTGGATTGCAGGCACCGAGAATGCGATAGGCAGGCATCTCGACATTCAGCTTCTTTTTCATCGTTGCCTTGACGTCGATCTCGGTCAGGATGCCGAATCCCTTGTCGGTCAATGCCGCGCGAGTGCGCGCGTCGACTGCGTCAAATTCAGCGTCCGCTATCAGGCGGTTGATCGTGTAGTCCATTGTCGTTCCTTTCGATTCATGACTTTGATTCCAGCAGCGACATCTACTTTCCATCCGGCTTCGGCGTCATTCTAGTTCGGCGCGGGGTGTGCCTGCAGGTGCCTCGCCGTTCGCCTCGATGTCAGCGATATATCGCTTCATTTCAGCGATTTCGCTGAGCTGCGCTTCGATGATTGCATCTGCCAGTGCCCGGACCCTCGGGTCCGAGATATCGGCCCGCTCGCTGGTCAGGATGGCGATGGAATGGTGCGGGATCATCGCCCGCATCCAAGCGAGGTCGTCGATCGTCTCCTGGCTTCGAACGAGCCAGAGTGATAAGGCGAAGGTTACTGCGGCGCCTGCGAAAATCGCAAGATTGACCCTCTTGTTGGAATACATACCCAGCATGAAAGCGAGCATGATGATCGCCATCACCGCACCCATATAGATCGCCATCCACATGCGCGTTTGCGAGAAGAAGATGTGGTCGAGCGCGTAGGTGTTGAGATACATCAATCCAAACATCACGACCGTCGAAGTCGCGATCATTGCAAAGAAACGTACGTAGTTCATTTCTTACCTCCGATTAATTGTCGCACTTATCTCAACTTTATCCGGGCGCCCAACGTTCCCAAATCGAAAATGCCTTGGGCTTTGCAAGGTAGTGTAGCCACTATTTGCGCAGGTATTTGATCAACGCCGCAATTGCGAGACCGGCCAGCACAAGGATGACGATCATCCAGAGCCAGCCAAAGCCCATTCCCAAACCCATACCATATCCGTTCATCATCGTTCCTTCCTGATCTGTGTTGGGGTTGCCCCGCCACACGCGGCGTTGCGCGACTGGCGGGGAAAATAGTGTGTCAGTTATTGCCCATCATGCCGTGTCCCGCGCCCGGCATGTCGCCCTGCCGTCCACTCATGTGGTCTTGCATCATCGCAGCCATTGCCGCCATTTCAGCGTCCGTCACCTGCGCGTCGCCGTCCGCATCATGCATCTGGAAGGCGCGCACAGTCATCGGTCGGGTATGAGCCGCGTGCATTACCGCAAACTCCTCCAGCGAAAGTGTGCCGTTGGCGTCGGTATCATAGGTCGAGAGTTCGGCCTGAATGCCCGCTGTCATTTCTTCGGGGCTGAGCGTGCCATCGCTGTCGGTATCAAACGTGGCCATCGCGTAGCTCCCGGACCCACCCATCATCATGCCCATTGCGCGCCCCATCGAGTTGTCATGGCCGCCCATCATACCCATTCCGCCGTGCTGCATTTGGGTCTGCTGGGCAATTACCGGCACCGCGACGGCGCCAAGGCCGAGGGTAGCAACAGTGGCGAAGGCGAATTTGGTTGAACGTTTCATTCTGTTTTTCCTCTATTGGATTGTGATGAACCCAATTTGGGGCGCAGGTGTCCCATAAGTTTGTCAGCCGGGACGGTCTTTTGTATCAAACTGTCGCAAACAGCAGCGCAGAGAGGATTTGCGACAATCTTCTGTGCGCGCTGTCAGCAGCTTCGGCTAAGGATGTCATCAGGAGACATTATGACGCCCCATCCGCCCAACATTCTGATTGTCGATGACCACCGCGAGATTCGCGATGCGCTGGTGAGGTATCTTGAAAAGAATGGCATGCGGGCGACTTCGGCCGCAGACGCCGTGGCTATGGACGCGGCGATGAAAGTCGGACAGTTCGACCTGATCGTGCTCGATGTGATGATGCCGGGCGAAGATGGTCTGTCGGTCTGTCGCCGCCTGCGCGCGCAGGGCGGTATCCCGATCCTGATGCTGACTGCCTTGGGTGATGAAACTGACCGCATCGTTGGGCTGGAGGTCGGCGCCGATGACTATCTGCCAAAGCCGTTCAACCCGCGCGAGTTGCTGGCCCGGATCAAGGCAATCCTGCGCCGGTCCGACCGGGCCGAAGTCGTGGGCGGCAGTCTGGCCGGCCGCCGGCTGGCATTCGATCGGTGGGTGCTGGATACCGACCGCCGGACCCTTTCGGAAGCCGACGGCACCGAAGTGGCGCTCACCACCGCCGAGTTCCGCCTGCTCACGGCGTTTCTGGAACGCCCGCGCTTTGTGCTAAGCCGGGAACAGCTGCTCGACCTGACCTCGGGTCGCGCGTCGCAGGTGTTCGATCGAACTATCGACAACCAGATCAGTCGCCTGCGTCGCAAGATCGAGGCCGACCCCGCCAAGCCCGCATTGATCGCGACCGTATGGGGGGGTGGCTACAGTCTGGCCGCCGATGTGAGGGCGCTTCCATGAAACAGCGGCTCTCCTTTCTACGCCAGAACTTCCCGCATTCTCTGGGGGGTCAGTTGCTCGCCATGCTGTTGCTGGCATTGGCCGTCACGCAGGGACTGGGTCTTTTGTTGCTAACGGACGAGCGCAACCGGGCCGTGCGCGCGGCGCTGGGGTTGGAGGCGGCAGGACGTGCGGCGAATGTGGTATTGTTGCTGGACGATGCCCCTGCCGATCTGCGCTCTTCCATCTTGCGGGCCGCAGATTCACCACTGGTCAGGTTCGAACTGGGGGCCGAACCGGAGGCACCGCACACTAGCAGCGATGCGGATGTCGTTCTGCGCCAAATCCGGCAGATCCTCGGCGAACCGGAGCGGGAGGTCCGGGCCGATGTCCATGCCCTTGCAGTTGATCCACTTCCCACGCCCGACGGCATGCCTGAAGCAATGCGCCCGATGCACGAAGCAATGATGGCGGGACGAACCGACCCTGTCGAGATGACCCTGTCGATCCGTCTGGCGGGGGGCGAATGGTTGAACGTGCGGACGATGTTTCATCGGCCTGGCCTGCAGTTTTCACCGCAAGCCTTGTTGCCACTGCTGCTGATGGCGGTAGCCGTCGCTTTGGTTGCATGGTGGACTGCGCGTCGGGTGGTTGGCCCGATGCGCGTCCTTTCGGTTGGCGCCGACCGGCTGGGCCGAGGGCTTGAAACGGACCCGCTGCCGATAACGGGCCCGGCCGAGGTGCGTGATACCACGCAGGCCTTCAACCGGATGAAAGACCGCCTGACCCGTTTCGTGAACGAGCGTACCCATATGCTTGCGGCCCTGAGCCATGACCTGCGTTCTCCCCTGACCGCGATGCGGCTCAGGATTGAAATGCTGGACGAAACCGAAGACAGTAATCGGCTGAAGGCATTGGTCGAGGAAATGCAGGCGATGGTCGAGGCCACGCTGGAGTTCGCGCGCGGTGTCGCCAAGGCAGAGCCCACTGCCACGGTCGACCTCACCTCGATGCTGACAGATCTGGTGAACGATGTTGGGGGCGACCGCGCAACCCTCGCACCCACCGATCCGCTGTTCGCGACCATCCGTCCCCACGCTCTTAACCGCGCCCTGCGCAATCTGATCGATAACGCGGTCCGCTACGGTGGCGTCGCCAAGGTGACCCTGACGCACGAACCGGGGACGGTTATCATATCCATCGCTGACAAGGGTCCAGGATTACCCGATGATCAGCTTGAGGCTGTGTTTGAACCCTTCGTGCGGTTTGAAAGTTCGCGAAGCCGCGACACAGGAGGCGTCGGCCTGGGACTCGCGATTGCCCGGACCATCATTCAGGCACATGGTGGTTCCGTTTTGCTACGCAACCTGCCAGACCACGGACTGGAAGCCGTCATGCACTTGCCGCTCGGAGAGGCGTGATCAAACCGGACCGCACTCCGAAGTTGGTTCGAACCATGTGCCCAGGTCATACGGAGGCACAGCAATTCATCGAAGCAGGACTTTTTCGGATGTGCCGTTAACCGGTCGGTCGACGCAACCGAACCGATGTGCGGGTTACTGTTACGTTGCAATCGCGCGGAGACTGCAACGAAATGCGGGTGCCTTGATACCAGGTGGTTCCGTTCACCTGATCCCGTCGATCCACTTCGACATGAGCCCCTTGTCGCG
>CAYGUQ010000065.1:10869-12744 GCA_964352995.1 uncultured Rhodobacterales bacterium | reverse complement strand
AACGGGCTCGACAGGCGCAGCCACGGCCGCCCCGGCGCCCGGATCGGCCTCGTCGCCTCCGGCAAGAGCTGGCTCGACCTCGTGCATGCGCTGGAGCTGCTGGGGATCGACGAGGCCGCCTGCGAGCGCCTCGGCCTCACCGTCTGGAAGGTCGGGATGGTCTGGCCCGTCGAGGGCGTCGCGCTCTCGCACTGGGCCGAGGGGCTGGAGCTGATGGTGGTGGTGGAGGAGAAGCGCCCCGTCATCGAGGCCCAGATCAAGGAGGCGCTCTACAACAACCCCGCCGCGAGCCGCCCGCGCATCATCGGCGGGCGCGACGAGGCGGGCCGCATCCTCTTCAAGGAGACCATGGCGCTCGACCCGGTGGAGATCGCGCTGGCGCTCGCCGGCCTCCTGCGCGGCGAGGGCGCGACCACGCCCGAGATCGAGGCCCGCGCCGCCGCGCTGGCGGAGGCCGGCCGCGGCGCCAACGCCGAGGTCATCGCCGAGCGCCAGCCCTGGTTCTGCGCCGGCTGCCCGCACAACAGCTCCACGAAGCTGCCCGAGGGCGCCCGCGCCTACGCCGGCATCGGCTGTCACTACATGGTGCAGTGGATGGACCGCGAGACCGAGGGCTTCACCCACATGGGCGGCGAGGGCGCCAACTGGATCGGCGAGTCGCATTTCAGCACCCGCGCCCACGTGTTCCAGAACATGGGCGACGGCACCTACAACCACTCCGGCGTCCAGAGCATCCGCGCCGCCGTCGCCGCCGGAACCACGATCACCTTCAAGATCCTCTACAACGACGCCGTCGCGATGACCGGCGGGCAGTCGAACGAGGGCGGGCTCGACGCCTACCGCATCGTGGCGGAGCTGCGCGCCGTCGGCGTCTCCCGCGTCGTCGCCGTCTACGACCCCAAGGAGGCGTTCGACCCCGCCCGCCTGCCTCCGGAGGTGAAGGCCGAGACGCGCGACCGGCTGATGGACGTCCAGCGCGAGCTGGAGGCCGCCCCCGGCGTCACCGCCATCGTCTACGTGCAGACCTGCGCGGCCGAGAAGCGCCGCCGCCGCAAGAAGGGCGCCTTCCCCGACCCCGACATGCGCGTCTTCATCAATCCCGAGGTCTGCGAGGGCTGCGGCGACTGCTCGGCGAAGTCGAACTGCGTCGCGGTCACGCCGCTGGAGACGCCGCTCGGCCGCAAGCGCCAGATCGACCAGTCGGCCTGCAACAAGGACTTCTCCTGCCTCGACGGCTTCTGCCCCAGTTTCGTCACGCTGCGCGGCGCGAAGCCCCGCAAGGCGGCGGGCGCGGGCGTCGCGCTCCCCGACCTGCCGGAGCCTCGGATCCCGCCGCTGGACCGCATCTGGAACACCGTCATCACCGGGGTCGGCGGCACCGGCGTCGTCACCGTCGGCGCGCTGATGAGCATGGCTGCGCATCTGGAGGGACGGGGCGCGGGCGAGATGCAGATGGCGGGGCTGGCGCAGAAGGGCGGCGCCGTCTCCATCCATGTCCGCATCGCGCCGAAGCCCTCCGACATCACCGCCATCCGCGTCTCGACCGGCGAGGCCGACGCAGTGATCGGCGGCGATCTGGTCGTCGCCGCCGGACCGAAGGCGCTGGCGACCATGGCGCGCGGCCGCACCGGCGTCGTCTGCAACGAGCACGAGATCGTGACGGGCCGCTTCGTGAAGGACGGCGCGTTCTCGCTGCCGTCCGAGCGGCTGCGCCGGGCGCTGGAGGCCCGCGTCGGGGCGGAGGCTGTCGCCTGGCTCGACGCGACGCGGCTGGCCGAGAAGCTGGTGGGCGACGCGATCTACGCCAATGTGCTGATGCTCGGCGCGGCGTGGCAGCGCGGTCTCGTGCCGCTGTCGCGCCGCGCCGAGCATCAG
>CAYGUQ010000065.1:6665-10859 GCA_964352995.1 uncultured Rhodobacterales bacterium | reverse complement strand
GCGTGGCAGCGGGGCCTCGTTCCCCTGTCGAAGGCCGCGCTGACGCGGGCCGTCGAGCTGAACGGGGCCGGCGTCGCAGGCAACCTGCTCGCCTTCGAGATCGGCCGCTGGGCGGTGCTCGACCCCGCCGCCGCCTGCGCGGCGCTGGGCGACGCGGCCCCGGCCGAGACCTCGCTCGACGCGCTGATAGCCGACCGCGCCGCGCGCCTGACGGCCTACCAGAGCCGGCGCTGGGCGCGGCGCTTCGAGGCCGCTGTGGCGCAGATGCGCGCGGCCGAGGCCCGCGTCGCCCCCGGCGCCGAGGCGCTGACGCGCGCGGCGGCGCAGAGCCTCTACAAGCTCATGGCCTACAAGGACGAATACGAGGTCGCTCGGCTCCACGCCGAGACGCTGGAGGCCGCCGTCGCGGAGGGCTTCGAGGGCGTGGAGCGCGTCGAGCTCCACCTCGCGCCGCCGCTCCTCGCCCGGAAGGGGCCGGACGGCCATCCGCGCAAGCAGCGCTTCGGGCCGTGGATGCTGCGCGCCTTCGGCCTGCTGCGCCGCGGCAAGCTGCTGCGCGGCACCCCGCTCGATCCCTTCGGCTGGACCGCCGAGCGCCGGATGGAGCGCCGCCTGATCGCCGACTTCCGCGCCGATCTCGAACGGCTAGCCGCGGGCCTCACGCCGGAGCGCCACGCGCTCGCGGTGGAGCTCGCCGGCTGGCCGCAGGCCGTGAAGGGCTTCGGCCACGTCAAGCGCCGCGCAGCCGACGCAGCGTTGGCGCGGCGCGCGGCGCTATGGGCCGGCTTCGGGACCGACGCGCCGCCGCTGTCGCAGGCCGCGGAGTAGCGCGCAAGGCGAAACCGAAATCATGGTAAACGAGACAAATTTTATCTTAACCATCTTTAGACATTGCATAAAATTCTAGGCAGCCCCAAACCCTCCTTACGGTGTCAAACGTGGGGTTCACATGTTCAAGTTGCATACTCTCGCCGCGGCCTTCGCCGCTTTCGCAGCCGCCGGCGCGGCTCAGGCCGCGACCATCAGCTACGCTACCGCCATCGACTGGTCGAACAACGGCACGGTCACCAGCGCCAACAACCGCGACGTCGCGAGCAACGCGCTCGGCTCGCCGGACGGCGCCTTCCTCTCGCTCGGCCTCTCCAGCGTCGGCAACCCGGGCTTCGCCGTCTTCGAGTTCGGCGGCGAGTTCATGAGCAGCGGCGTCGTCATCGAGACGACCTTCGTCTGCAACGGCGCCGGCCCGCTGTGCTCGAATCATCCCGAGCAGGTCGAGATCCTCGTCGGCAACGACTACGTCTTCGGGTCGAACGACTTCTCCGACCTGAGCGACTTCACGTCGCTCGGCTTCGTGTCGAACTCCGACGCCCAGAGCGGCGCGGCCTTCGCGATTCCGGGCACGTTCATGTATCTCGCCCTGGTCGACCGCAGCGGCCTCTTCGGCGTCAGCACCGACGGCTTCGACGTCGAGTCGATCGGCGTCGAGCTGAGCCCGGTCCCGGTGCCGGCCGCCCTGCCGATGCTCGCCGCGGCGATGGCCGGTTTCGCCTTCCTCGCCCGTCGCCGCGCCGCGGTCTGAGGACGACGCGAGCGCCCAGGCGGTCGCCGACCGTCCGGGCCTAGCCGCCGGGCTTCCTGAACGGCAGCCCGAGCGAGAACCACAACCGAGAGGGCTCGCCCCTGCGCCATGGCGCGAGCCCGATCTTCATGCCCTCATGCCCGTCCGCGGGCTGCGCGACATAGACGCCGAACAGGCGGTCCCAGACGCTGAGGTTGAAGCCGAAATTCGCGTCGTGCTCGCGGCGGTCCACCGAATGATGCACACGGTGCATGTCGGGCGTCACGATGAAGAGCCGCAGCCAGCGGTCGAGCCGCTCCGGCAGGCGGATGTTGGCGTGGTTGAACATCGCGCAGCCGTTCAGGATCACCTCGAACGCCACCACCGCCAGCGCCGCCGGCCCCAGCGCGTAGACCAGCGCGATCTTGAGCGCCATCGACAGCGCGATCTCGCCGGGGTGGAAGCGGATCGCCGTGGTCACGTCGATGTCGGGGTCGGCGTGGTGCACCTGATGCAGCCGCCACAGCGCGGGCACATGGTGGCTCGCGACATGCTGCGCCCAGATCGCGAAGTCGAGAATCACGAGCGTCAGCGCGAACTCCAGCCAGACCGGCCAGTCCAGCGCGTTGAAGAGGCCCCAGCCCTGCGCCCCGGCGTCGAGCGCCGCGCCCACCGCCGCCAGCGGAAACAGCAGCCGCACCGCGACCGTGTCGAGCGCCGCGATCGCCCAGTTGGTCGTCCAGCGCCGCGGCTTCGGCTGCTCCAGCGCGCGGCGCGGCGCGAAGAGCTCCAGCGCGGCCATGGCGCCGAACACGCCCAGAAAGACGCTCAGCCGCAGGGCGGGCTCCCAGTCCATCGCGCACCTCCTTGGTCGCCGCAGGATGTATGCGCGATTTCCCGCGCAACCAGCGCTTGGCCGGCGGCGTTGCGCGCTATGTTATGTCGCGTGAACCGGGAGGATCCGCCATGCGCGCACGCGCCACAGCACGCCTCGCAGCTTCTACCCTCTCCCTTGCGCTGCTCGCCGCGCCGCTGCAGGCGAGCCGCGAGGGCGGCGTCGCCTACGACGTGACCATCGCCGGCATTCCCATCGGCGAGGCGCAGATGACGGTGGCGCGCGAGAACGGCCGCTACGTGCTGACCGGCGCGGCGGACGTCGGATTCCTGTTCTGGGGCGGCAACGGCGTCGCGGTGGCGGAGGGGCGCGAGGCCGACGGCCGGTTCCTGCCCGAGCGCTACCGCCTCAGCTACGAGGGCGTCAGCCGTCCCGGGGCCGTCGCCATCGATTTCGAGGACGGCGCGCCGGCGCGGTGGGACCGCGAGCCGCCCATTCCGCCGGAATACGCCGAAGGCCGCACGCCGCTGGCGCCGGAAAGGCTGATCGGCGCGCTCGATCCGCTCACGGCGCTGGCCATCCCGGCGGGGGAGGGCGTCGCGCCCGAGGCGCTCTGCAGCCGCATCCTGCCGGTCTTCAGCGGCTACACGCGATTCGACCTCGCGCTCACCGGCGCCTCCCGCGTCGAGGACGGCGCGGTCGCCTGCGCCGCACGCTACGTCGCCGTGGCTGGGCACCGCGAGAACTCGTCGAGCGTGGAGCGCATGAGCCGGCCGGACGCGCTGAAAGTGGCGCTCGCGCCCATCGCCGAGGGCGTCTGGGGCCCGGCGCGCATCGAGATCGCGACGCGATTCGGTCCGCTGGAGATCGCGCGACGCTGACGTTGTCGCCGTTCCGGCGACAGTTTGGCGATGCCGGGCCTGTTGTATCCGACGGTTGACGTCGCGACTCTTGGACGGCGCGATGGTCGCGCAGGTTCGGGAGACGACCCCATGGCCGACGCCGCCCTCACAGACGCCCATTCCTGCGAACCCTGCGCCGCGACGATGGCGCCGGTCTCCGTGGCCTCGGTCACGCTCGCCGCGCAGGCCCCCGAGGCGCTCGCGCGCTTCTATGAGCGGCTTGGGCTGCGTCGCAGGCCGGCCGAGGCGGGCGCCATCGCCCTCGGCGCCGGCGACGAGACGCTCATCCGCGTCACGCAGGCGACGCGTCCGCCCGCCAAGGCGGCAGGCCTCTTCCACACCGCCCTGCTGCTGCCCTCGCGCGCAGCCCTCGGCCGCTGGCTCGCGGCGATGCGCGAGGGCGGCCTCGCCTTCACCGGCGCGTCCGACCACGGCGTCAGCGAGGCGTTCTATCTCGACGATCCCGAGGGCAACGGCGTCGAGGTCTACGCCGACCGCCCCGCCGCGGACTGGCCGCGCGAGGGCGCCGGCTACGCGATGACGACGGGGCGGATGGACGTCGCGGCCGTCCTCGCCGAGGGCGGCGGCGCCGAAGCCGCGATGCCGGCGGGAACCTGCGTCGGCCATGTCCACCTTCGCGCGGCCGACATGGCGGCGGCGGAGCGGCTTTATGTCGAGGGTCTCGGGATGGCCGCAACCCATCGCCGCCCGTCCGCCGCGTGGTTCGGCGCCGGCGGCTACCATCACCACCTCGCCGTCAACGCCTGGGCCGGGGCCCTGCCGCCGCGCAGGCCCGGCCAGCCGGGGCTTGAGGCCATCACGCTGCGCGCCTCGTCCTCCGCGCGGCCGCGGGTCGCCGCCGCGCTCGCGGCCGCCGCGTGGCGCGACCCTTCCGGCGC
>CAYGUQ010000065.1:0-6565 GCA_964352995.1 uncultured Rhodobacterales bacterium | reverse complement strand
CCGGCGCCGCCCTTCATCGCGTCGAGCGCGGTCTGCACCTTCGGGATCATGCCCCCGGAGATCACGCCTTCCTCGATCAGCCGCGCGCACTGCTCGGGGCTGAGGTCGGTCAGCACGTCGCCGTCGGCGTCCTTCACGCCGGACACGTCGGTCAGCAGCAGCAGGCGGCTGGCCTTGAGCGCGGCGGCGATGGCGCCGGCGGCGGTGTCGGCGTTCACGTTGTAGGTCTCTCCGCCGCGGCCCACGCCGACCGGCGCGATGACGGGGACGAACTCGGCGCGCACCAGCGTCTCGATCAGCCCGGGGTTCACCTGCACCGGCTGGCCGACGAAGCCGAGGTCGAGCGCCTGCTCGATGCGGCTGTCGGGGTCGCGCCGGGTGCGGGTCAGCTTCTCGCAGACCATCAGGTTGGCGTCCTTGCCGCTGAGGCCCACGGCGCGCCCGCCCTGATTGTTGATCGCCGAGACGATGCGCTTGTTGATCGCGCCGGCCAGCACCATCTCGACGACCTCGACGGTCGCGGCGTCGGTGACGCGCAGGCCGTCGACGAACTCGCTCTGGACGCCCAGCTTCTTGAGCATGGCCGCGATCTGCGGGCCGCCGCCATGCACCACGACCGGGTGCAGGTTGCACTGCTTCATCAGCGTCACGTCGCGGGCGAAGCCGGCCATCGCCTCGTCGTCGCCCATCGCGTGGCCGCCGAACTTGATGACGACGATCTGGTCGTCGTAGCGCTGGAGGTAGGGCAGCGCCTCGCTGAGCGTGCGGGCGGTGGCGACCCAGTCGCGTTTCATGGCGCGTGACTTCTCCACTGGCGGGGCTCTCCGTTTTGACCAGCGGTGATTAGCGCACGCGCCTGACGGCGGCAAACGGCGCCAAGGGCGCATCGCAGGGCGCTCCGCCGGCGGGGCGGCGAAGCGCAGGGGCGCTCGGCCCTGTTCAGGCGGCCGTCGAGACGCGGGAGCGGCGCATCCCGGCGAGCGCCGCGACGCCGGCGATCAGCATCCACGCCGCGGCCGGCAGCGGCACCGGCGCGACGGCCTGGATCTCGCCGGCGGCCACCGGCAGGAACGCCTTGTAGCCGGCGACGCCGTTGGCCTCCTCGATCGGGCGGCCGCTGTCGACGCCGACCGCGCCGAGAAAGCCGCCGTGGATCACGATCTCGCGGAAGGTCAGCGGCATCAGGTCGCCCATGTCGAAGCCGTCGCCGAAATTGCCCGACGCCGCGAGGTCGTAGGTCTGCATGAAGCTGATCGAGCCTCCCGGCGCGGTCGGGAACGCCCCGGTCGCGTCGGTGAGGCTGAACAGGATCGGGCCGTAGGCGGGCGCCCCCTCCAGCAGTTCGATGATCCCGTCGCCGTCGCCGTTCGGGGCGGCGTCGTCGGCGAGCGTCGGCGTGCGGGAGTCGCCGGGCGTCCCGTCGGCGTTGACGAGGCCGTGGATGTGCTGCACGTGCAGCTGGTCGGGCGCGAGGCCCGACGCGCTGATCTTCACGGTCAGCGAATTGGCGAGCGTGTCCAACGCGAGATCGGCGCGGCCGGACACGCCGGACCCGCTCAGCGGAACGAGTTCCGCAAAGTAGTTGAGAGTATTCGCAGCGGCAGGGGTGGTGGTCAGCGTCGCAAGCGCGACGGCGCCCAACAGGGGCGTAAACACAAAACGCATCACAGGAACTCCACACGGTCACACAAGGCGAACAGCGCCTCGACGTCAGGAAAGCGCGATTCGCGGCGGCGCGCAACCGAAAGATGAATCGCGCGTGAAAATTCGCGCCTGAGGTTTTCGCCGTGCGGGCGATCATCGCAGGGGCGGGACATCGGCGCGGCGCCGCGCTAAGACTTCGCGCGAAGGAGAACGCCCATGTCGGAACCCAGCGACCTCGCCCCCAGCGACGCCGGCCCGATCGCCGCGACGGCCCCGAGCGGCGCGCCCCCCGCCCGCGCCCCGAAGGATCTCGGCGACCGCAGCCAGCGGCACCCGGAGAAGGCCCACCGCGCCGACAACCCCAGCCCGCGCAAGCCGCCCTGGATCCGCGTGCGCGCGCCGGGCTCGCCGGGCTACGCGAGGACCAGGGCCATCGTGCAGGAGCATCGCCTCTCAACCGTCTGCGAGGAGGCCGGCTGTCCCAATGTCGGCGAATGCTGGTCGCAGGGCCACGCGACCATGATGATCATGGGCGAGATCTGCACGCGCGGCTGCACCTTCTGCAACGTCGCCACCGGTCGGCCCGAGGCGCTCGACGTGTTCGAGCCGGGCCGGGTGGCGGACGCCGTCGCCAAGCTCGGCCTCAACCACGTCGTGATCACCTCGGTGGATCGCGACGACGTGGAGGACGGCGGCGCCGCGCACTTCGCCCAGACCATCCGCGCCATCCGCCGCAAGGCCCCCGCCGCGACCATCGAGATCCTGACGCCGGACTTCCTGCGCTGCGGGCCGGAGGCTCTGGAGGAGGTGGTGGCCGCGAAGCCCGACGTCTTCAACCACAACCTCGAGACCGTGCCCGGCCTCTACCCCGAGGTGCGGCCCGGCGCGCGCTACTTCCACTCGCTGCGGCTGCTGCAGCGGGTGAAGGAGCTCGACCCGGCGATGTTCACGAAGTCCGGCCTGATGGTCGGCCTCGGCGAGACGCGCGGGCAGGTCGTTCAGGTGATGGACGACATGCGCGCCGCCGGCATCGATTTCCTGACCGTCGGCCAGTATCTCCAGCCGTCGGCCAAGCACCACGCGATCGAGCGGTTCTGGACGCCCGAGGAGTTCGCCTCGCTGGAGAAGACAGCCTACGCCAAGGGCTTCCTGATGGTCTCGGCGACGCCGCTGACCCGCTCCAGCTACCACGCCGGCGACGACTTCCAGAAGTTGCGCGCCGCGCGCCTCGCGAAGCTCGCCGCAGGCTGAAGGCGCGGCCCCGGCCGAGGCAGGGGCCGCGCAGGACGTCAGGCCGCCCGGCGGCGCAGCGCGACGAGGCCGCCGACGCCGGCGATCAGCAGCCAGCCGGCGGCCGGCAGCGGCACCGGCGCCACCGACGCCGCGTCGACCGTCGCGCGGCCGAAGTTCGGGTAGTCGGTGAAGAACGCGTCCATGCCCATCTCGATGTAGGGCGCGAACAGCGCGTCGGCGGCGTCCTGCGTCAGCGGGCGGAAGGTCCAGCCGTGGACCTCAAGGCCGAGCGCGTGCGCGGCGGCGATGAACTCGGCGCCGAGCGCGGGGCTCGACAGCGTCACGCCGGCGCCGTCGGCGAAGGTCGCCAGCTCGTCCAGCGTCGTGACCAGCTGGGTCGTGTAGTCGTAGACGCCGAAGACGCCGCCGTTCTCGACCGCGGCGCCGAGCGCCGCGACGGCGTTGTCCATCCCCAGCGCATCCTGCAGCGCGGCGATCTCGCGCGCGCCGTCATGGCTGAAGGTCTGGATGTAGGCGTTCTGGTCGCGCTCGGTGAAGCCCTTGGCGTTCAGCGCCTCGACGATCTTCTGGTTCAGCTCCGAGCGGTTCGGCACCTTCGATTCGGGGTAGACGCCGATCTTCTCGCCGGTGGCCGCGTTGTGGGCGTTCACGAAGTCGAGCACCTCGTCGAGCGTCGGGACGCGGAAGGGCTCGGCCGTCGAGGGGGTGAAGCCCGGATAGCTGGTCGAGGCCTGAGGGCCGACCGGCTCGACGGTCAGCGTCTTGATCTCGGCGAGCGTGAAGTCGGAGACGTTGTAGGTTCCGTTGCGCGGCGCGAACAGCGTCTCGACGTCGGTGGTGCGCGTCAGGGTCGTGTCGTGCATCGCGACGAGGAAGCCGTCGGCGGTGAGCTGGACGTCGGGCTCGACGATGTCGGCGCCCATCCGGATCGCCAGTTCGTAGCCGCCCAGCGTGTGCTCGGGCAGCCAGCCGCTGGCGCCGCGATGGGCGATGACCAAGGGCGCGGCGCCGCTCAGCGTGTTGAAGACGGCGGCGCCGGCGGGGGCGGCGGCCATGAGGGCGGACGTCGCCGCGGCGGCGAGCATCAGGCGAAGCATGGGGATCTCCTTCACTTTGGCGCGAACGCGACGCGATCCGCGCGCGTGAAGGTTGATTAACGGCGCTGCGTGAAGGCCTTGCGACCGCTTGATGACGCTGAGGCGACGGCCGCGCGCCGCGCCGCCCGGCGCGTCACATCCAGCGCGCGATCATGTCGTGCTGCACCTGCGCCTGCGCGGCCCGGCGGTAGAAGCCGATCAGGTCGCGGATCGGGTCGGCCATGCGCTGCAGCCCCGACAGGAACGCCACCAGCACGCCCACCGTCGTCTCGCCGGCGATCACGAGGAAGCCGCCCACCGCCAGCAGCCCCAGCGGCGCGGCGGCGTTGAGCAGGTTCAGCCCCGCCTTCATCGCCGCCTTCCAGAGTTCGATGGCCATGCGGTTGCGGTAGAGGCCGCGGATCAGCCTGCGCGGCGCGGCGAGCGCCGACTCGCCCTGTTCGCGCGTCTCGGCGACTTCCGAGCCGAATTCGCGCGACAGCGAGAGCTGCCGCGCCATCAGCCGGTTGAGCCTCTGCTGCATCAGCGGCGCGAACAGCGCCTGCGGCGCCACCAGCGCCAGCCCCAGCGCGGCGGCGAGCGGATCGACCCACAGCATGTAGGCCGCCACGCCGATGAGCAGCGAGACGTCTGTCAACGCCCCGCTCGGCCCGGTCCCCACGAAGCCCGCAAGCTTCTCGACCTCCGAGCCGAGGATCGACACCGCCTCGCCCGGCGGCGCGTCGCGCCCGGCGGAGCCCTTGGCGTAGAGCCCCAGCAGATGACGGCGCGTGTAGGCGGCCGCGCTCTCGGTCAGCCAGCCCTGGGTGGCCTGCAGCAGGAACTTGGCGCTCTGGTGCGCGACGATCACGCCGCCGTAGACGAGCGCCAGCCGCCACAGCAGCTCGGGGTCCTTAGGCGTGATGGCGTCGTCGATCAGCCGGCGCTGAAGCTCGATGGGCGCGAGGTTCAGCGCCGTCACCAGCAGCGCGAGCGCCGCCAGCGCGCACTGGCGCGCCCCGCTCATGCGCCAGACATAGCCCCAGACATTGGCGGCGGGCGTGTCGTCGCCGGTGCGCGCGACCGGCGCGGGCGTGATCGTGTTCATGGAGCGTCATCAAGCCCTTCGCGCCGGCCGCCGCAAGCTTTATGACGCAGCCGTGAACCGAACGGCGCCGATGTAGGGTAGGTTCCGGTTCGCCTGCGCATAGTCGATGCCGTAGCCCACCACGAAGGCGTCGGGGATCTCGAAGCCGATCCAGCGCGCCGAGACTTCCGTCTCGCGCCGCGCCGGCTTGTCGAGCAGAGCGATGATCTCCAGCCGCCGCGGCGCCCGCGCGCGCAGCAGCCGCCCGACCGAGGCCAGCGTGTGCCCGGTGTCGATGATGTCCTCCACGATCAGCACGTCGCGCCCGGCGATGTCGCCGCGCAGGTCCTTCAGGATGCGGACGTCGCGGCTGGAGGTCGTGGCGTCGCCGTAGCTCGACACCTCCATGAAGTCGATCTCCACCGGGACGGTCAGCCTGCGCGCGAGGTCCGCGATGAAGATGAACGAGCCGCGCAGCAGGCCGACGAGCACCAGCTTCCCGGTGTCGGCGAAGGCCGCGTCGATCTCCGCCGCCAGCGCCGAGACCCGCGCCGCGATCGCCGCCTCGTCGATCAGAGTGTCGATTTCATAAGGTTTCACTGGCATCCCCGCCCAAAGTTTCGGCGCCCGTTCTTGCGCCGGACGCCATCATGGCCCATCAGTCCGCGCGCCGCGACCGGCGGCGACGCACCGAGAGCGAGACCGCGAGCGCCTGATGCCGACCCACGCCGAAAAACGCCGCATGCCGCACTCCGCCGAGCAGATGTTCGCGCTGATCGCGGATGTGGAGCGCTATGCGGAGTTCCTGCCCTGGCTGGAGGCCGCGCGCGTGCGCTCCCGCAAGACGCAGGCGGACGGGTCGGAGGCGATCGACGCCGATCTCGTGGTGTCCTTCAAGGTGTTCCGCGAACGCTTCGCCAGCCGCGTGACCCTGCGCCCGGGCGGGGAGGGGCGCCCCTGGGTGATCGACGTCGCCTATCTCGACGGGCCGTTCCGCTATCTCGACAATCACTGGGAGTTCACGCCCGACGGCCCGGACGCCTGCGTCGTCGACTTCTTCGTCGACTTCGAGTTCAAGTCGCGCACGCTGCAGGCGATCATCGGCGTGGTGTTCAACGAGGCGATGCAGCGCATCGTGCGCGCCTTCGAGCGCCGCGCGGAAACCCTCTACGGCGCCCCCGCCGGCTGAGGCCGGCTGACCTGCATCCCGCCGCTCGCCGTCCCGTTCCGCATGCCCCGCTCTCGGCGCGGCTCGCGGGCGGTCACGTTTCGCGGCGTCGGCCCCGCGCGGCCATGCACGGGCCGCAGGCGACTGCTATGCCTTTCGCGCGGCGCATCGGCGCCGGCATTCAAGGGAGGCCGCACATGCCCCGGACGGACGCAGCCGACCTGCCGCTCGCCCTGAGTTCGGCGCAGGCGACGGAGGCGTGGAACGGCTGCGTCAGGGGCTTTCTCGCCCATGCGGCGGAGACGCCGGCCCGCCTCGGCGCGGCGCTCGCGGCGG
>CAYGUQ010000064.1:0-12791 GCA_964352995.1 uncultured Rhodobacterales bacterium | reverse complement strand
AGCGATGGATCGCCCAAGGCGGCGGGACACGCGCTGCTTGCCAGGCAGACACCCGCGGTCACGGCCTGATGGCTGGACGCGCGGCGCTCGCAATGGCGGCCACCGCGATCGCCATCGCCCTTGCGCACGCCGCGCCGGTGCCGACGCTCGCCGGTCTCGCCGCTGTCCACGACGGCGACACTCTGTACTTTGAGAACGAACCTGTCCGGCTCGCAGGCATCGATGCGCCAGAACTGGCGCAACGCTGCGCCGACGGGTCCGGCGGCGCCTGGCCCTGCCGCGACGCCGCCTTCAGGCTCCTCGCCTCCATCGTCGACGCGCGGTTTGCATGCTCTCCGGCAAGGACGGCTACGCCCGATGGCTGGCGCGCTGCACCGTCGACCGCGCCGGCCTCGGCGCGGCCGTCGTCTCGCGAGGACTCGCATGGGCCTACCGGCGGTACTCCGACGACTATGCGACGCAGCAGGACCGCGCACGGCTCCGCGGCGAACGCGTCTGGCGGGCGCCGAGGCAGACCCCCTGGGACTATCGCGACGAACAATGGGCCAAGGCCGAACAGGCCACCCCTGACCCTCACTGTCCGATCAAGGGCAACATCAGCGCCATGGGCGTGCGCATCTACCACACGCCCTGGCCGCCATGATACAACCGCACACGGATCTCCGTCGCGCCGGTGAACGCTGGTTCTGCGACGAGGCCTAGGCGATCGCGGCCGGACGGCGAGCAGTCCGACGATGACCTCGCAAACTGCAGAAATGCGCGGACTCTGACCGTTCGAGGCTCACGACCTTGCCCGGCACTTTCACACAGGACCGGCTGTTCGCGCTCGCTGCAGCAAACGGCGGGAGCGAGCCCGGAGCCGCCATCGGTTCCGGGCGCAGCATCCGTCACGATGTGCGGAAACCGGACCTTCGCGATCGGCGGAGAGATTTCAGACAGCCGCTTGGAAGCGGCCGTTCATCGGGACAGGCTGCGCTCTACCCCGTCGCCACGTCCCACAGCAGCTTCATGTTGAGCGCGATGATGATCATGGCGATCAGAGCCGCCACCCCGGTCAGCCAGCGGGGCGCGACCAGAGCGCCCATCTTGGCGCGCGAGGCGGTGAACATCACCAGCGGCACGATGGCGAAGGGCAATTGCAGGCTCAGGATCACCTGGCTCAGGATCAGGAGCTTCGCCGTCTGGCTCTCGCCGTAGATCAGCGTCACCGCAATGGCCGGCGTGATCGCGACCATGCGGGTGCACAGGCGGCGCAGCCAGGCCGGCAGGCGTATGTCGAGGAAGCCCTCCATGACGATCTGGCCTGCCATGGTGGCGGTGACGGTGGAGGAGAGCCCGCAGGCGAGCAGCGCGATGCCGAACAGCGACGGCGCGAGCGACGAGCCCAGCAGTGGCTGCAGCAGCTCGTGCGCGCGGCCCAGCTCGGCTACATCGCTCTGGCCGGTCTTGTAGAACGTCGCCGCCGCGAGGATCAGGATCGAGGCGTTGATGGTCAGCGCGAACATCAGCGCCACGGTCGAGTCCACCGTCGCCCATTTCAGCGCGTCGCGCTTGTCGGCGAGCGTGGGGCCGAAGTCGCGAGTCTGCACGATGCCCGAGTGCAGGTATAAGTTGTGGGGCATGACCGTGGCGCCGATGATGCCGAGCGCGAGGTAGAGCATGTCGGGGTTGCGCAGGATCTCGGTCGTGGGCGCGAAGCCGCGGATCACCTCGCCCCAGACCGGATCGGCCAGCCAGATCTGGATCGCGAAGCAGGCGGCGACGATGGCGATCAGCGCGATGATCAGCGCCTCGACATAGCGGAAACCCTTGTTCTGCAGCCACAGGATCAGGAACACGTCGAGCGCGGTGATCACCACGCCGATCTCGAGCGGTATGCCGAACAGCAGGTTGAGCCCGATGGCCGTGCCGATCACCTCGGCCAGATCGGTGGCGCAGATCGCGAGCTCGGCCAGCAGCCACAGCGGCCGCGACACCCAGCGCGGAAAGGCGTCGCGGCAAGCCTGCGCCAGATCGCGCCCCGAGGCGACCGCGAGCCGCGCGCAGAGCGACTGCAGGATGATCGCCATGATGTTGGACAGCAGCGCGACCGTCAGCAGCACGTAGCCGAACTGCGCCCCGCCCGCGAGCGAGGTCGCCCAGTTGCCGGGGTCCATGTAGCCGACGGCCACCAGATAGCCCGGCCCGAAGAAGGCGAGGAACCGCCGCCAGGGCGTGCGCCCCGTCACCGCGATCGAGCGGAAGCTCTCCAACAGCGAGGGCTCGCCGCGCGCGCGTCGCCAGCCCTCGCGCCCGCCGGCGGGCGCCGAGGCGTCGTTCATGATTGCACCTGTCGAGAGTCGAGAATGATTGTCATTTGCAGACTATCATCCCGCTCCTACAGCGGCAATGTCGATGCGACGCGCAGGATGGCGCGCTGGCGCGCCGATCCGTCCAGCGCGTGGCGCTCGATCATCCAGTCGCCGGGCGTCGCCGCCACGAAGGCGACTTCACCGGCGGCGCCGGCTGGCAGGCCGACGACGTCGCGCCACGGTCCGTGCGCGGGTCCGTCGACGCGCCGCACCGCCGCGCCCTCCACCGTCAGCACGGTGTCGGCCGACGCTGCCGGCAGCGCGAGCCGCAGGGTCGCGCCGCTCATGACCGTGACCGGCGGCGCGCCGGCCGCGAAGATCTCCGGTCCCGCCCGCGTGGCGCGGTCGAGATGGCCGAGCGGCGGCGTCGTCGGCGCCGCGAGCGGCTCGGGCGCGTAGCCGAGCGGGTCGAGCGGCTCGCCGTCGGCGACGAAGCGCGCGAGGGTGCGCGGCGCGCCCTGCGCGAGATCGACCAGCGAGGCGGTCGCGCCGAACGCGACCGGCGCGTCCACGACGACATCGGCGCGCTGGCCGGGCCAGAGGTCGAGCCGCGCCATCGTCTCGACGGCTGCGAGCGGGAAGCCGTCGAGCGCCACCAGCCAGCCCGTCCAGCCCTGCAGCGCGAGGCGGAAGCGCCGGTCCGGCGCGGCGTTGATCAGCCGCAGCCGCAGACGCTCGCCCGGATGGGCCGGTTCGACGAGGTCCGCGTCGCCGTTGGCCAGCAGGGTCGGGGCGACAGGCGCTGCGGTCAGGCGCCCGTCGGGGTCGATCGGCCAGGCGTCGAGCACGACGGCGAGATCCCGGTCGGCGTCGAAGGCGTGCTCCTCGGGCTCCTCCACCACGAAGGCGCCGACGAGCCCCCGGGCGCTGGAATCGGCGACGCGATCCTCGGCGGCATACCAGAAGGTTCCGGCGTCGGGCGGCGCGGCGCGCAGCATGCCCTTCTCGCCGGCGGGGATCGCGACCCGCGCCGCCTGACCGCGGAGACCGAAGACGCGCACCGTGATCGCGCGCGGCAACGCGTTCTCGACCGTCAGGGCGAGCCGTTCGCCCAGCACGCCGCGCAGCTCCGGGCCTGGAGCTGCGCCGTCGAAAGCCCAGACCGGCGTCGCGTGGGCGCCCGCGGCCAGCATGACGGAGCTGGGCGCCGCGCGCAGCGGCGGCGTCTGCGCGCGCGCCCTGCGCCGGCTCGACACGGCGCCCGCCAGCGCGAGGCCGAGAACGACCCGGCGGGACAGGCGCGCCGGCGTCATCCGATGCGGCCGAGGGCGGGAAAAGTTTCGAGCAGCCAGAACGCGACATCGTTCAGCCGACCCGTCGCCATCGCCACGCCCATGACCACCATCACCGCGCCCGCCCCCTGGTGCAGACGCCGCCCGGCGCGGCCCAAGCCCCGCAGCCGGCCCGCAAGACGGTCGGCGAACACGGCGACCAGCAGGAACGGCGCGCCGAGACCCGCTGCATAGACTGCAAGGAGGGTCACGCCGCCGGAAATGTCCGGCCCGCTGGCAGCGAGCGCCAGGATCGCGCCGAGCACGGGACCGATGCAGGGCGTCCAGCCGAAGCCGAAGGCGAGGCCGAGCCCGTAGGCGCCGAGCGGCCGGCCGCCGACGATGTCGGGCGCGAAGCGCGCCTCCCGCGTGAGCGCAGGCAGCAGCGGCAGCCCGATCATCGCAAGGCCGAAGACAACGATCAGCAGACCGCCTGCGATCGACAGTTCGGCCTTCCAGCGTAGGAGCTGCCCGCCGAGCGCGCTGGCCCCGGCCCCCAGCAGGATGAACACCGTCGAGAAGCCGAGCACGAAGCACAGGCCCAGCCCGAGCGCGCGGACGGCGCCGCCGCGCTCGTCTGCGACGGCGCGCCCGGCGACGAAGGAGATGTAGCCCGGCGCGAGCGGCAGCACACAGGGCGACAGGAACGACACCATCCCGCCGAGGAACGCCACCCACAGCCCGACGCCCGCGAAGCCGTCCATCTCAGAAAGCGCCCATGGATCGCCGCCCGCTCATTCGCGATCCGGTCATCCGCCGAGCGCCCGGCGCAGCTTCGGCAGGGCGAAGTTCTGGTTCTCGTGCGGGTCGATGGTGGACATGAAGCGACCCGAGGCGCGGAACAGGAGCGCCCCCGCCGTGTGGTCCATGGTGTAGCCGCCGCCGTCGAGCGGCACGGCCCGGTAAGTCACGCGCAGGGCGTCGGCGGCGCGGGCGATCTCGGTCTCCGGCCCGGTCCAGCCGCGGATCGCCGGGTGGAAGGCCGACACATAGGCCGCCATGGTCGCCGCGTCGTCGCGCGCGGGATCGACCGTCACGAAGACCGGGGTCAGCCGCGCGACGTCCTCGCCCAGCGCGTCGAGCCAGAGCGCGATGCGCCCGAGCGTCGTGGGGCAGACGTCGGGGCAGGAGGTGAAGCCGAAGAACACCAGCGCCGCCCGACCGACCAGATCAGGGAAGCCGACGGAGCGGCCCTCGTGATCCACCAGTCGCCCCGGCGTATCGCCGAGCGCCGCCGGGAGATCAATCGGCGACGGCCGGAGATAGCGCGCGTAACCGACGCCGATCCCGAGGCCGGCGAGCCCGGCGGCGGCGCCGAAGGTCAGGATCTCGCGCCGCGTCAATCGGTGGGACCGCTCGCGGCGGGGCCGAGAACCGGCGCCGTCACCGTGGCCTCGCCGCCGCTGCGGAAGCGCAAGGTCAGCGCGACCGTCTCGCCCTCGCGCAGCGGAGCCGAAAGGTCCATCAGCATCAGGTGAAGGCCGCCGGGCGCGAGCGTCGCGGCGCCGCCGGGCGGGATCTCCAGCGCGTCCACATGGCCCATGCGCGCGACGCCGTCGGCGGACAGCGTGGTCTCGTGCAGCATGGCGTGGCCGGCGGCGGGGGTGGTCGCCTCGACCAGCGCGTCGGGCTCCGCGCCCTCGTTGCGCAGGGTCAGATAGGCGGCGCCCGGCCGTCCGGCGACGATGCTGGCGCGCGCCCAGGGGTCGGCGATCACGACGGAGCCGACGCGGGCGACGTCCTCCGCCATGGCGGGCAGGGCGAGGGTCAGCGCCAGGGCGGCGGCGGCGAAGGATCGGGACATCAGCTCTCCATGCGTTTCATGAGATCGGCGGCAAGCGCGTCGGCTCCGATCCCGTAGCGGTAGAAGTCGACGTAGGCCCCGTCGGGGTCGATCAAGTAGAGGTAAGTCGTGTGGTCCATGCTGTAGCCGTCGGGCGCGGACGGGTTGCGCGCCTTGCGGAAATAGGCCCAGAAGCCCTTCGCTGCCGCCGCCACGGCCTCGGGCGAGCCGGTCAGGCCGATGGCGTCTGCATCGAACGCGGCGACGTACTCCCCCAGCGCCTCGGGCGTGTCGCGTTCGGGATCGACGGTGATCAGCACCGGGCGCAGCTTCGCCGCGTCCGCCCCCAGCATGTCCCGCGCCGCGGCGATCTCGGCCAGGGTGGTCGGGCAGACGTCGGGGCAATTGGTGAAGCCGAAGAACACCAGCAGCCATTGGCCGCGCAAATCCTCGTCCGCGACCCGCGCGCCCGTGTGGTCGATCAGCGCGAAATCGGCGCGGATGTCGGCCGTCCCCGTCGCGCTCGCCGTTCCGGAATGTGCGCGATCGTCGATGACGACGATCGCGACCAGCCAACCGATCACAGCGACGCCGGCCGCGCCCCAGAGCAGCTTCTGCAGGAGGCTCAGACGGGGAAAGGGTGAACGCGGCATCGCCATTCGCCCGTCACGCGCCGGCCGCGTCGACGGCGGCCTTCACCGCGTCGAACAGGCCCTTGGGACTGAACTCGGCCAGCGGCTTGCCTTCGACGAAGAAGGTCGGCGTGCCGCGGATGCCGACGGTCTGCAGATCGGCGCGGTCCTGGTTCAGGATGGCGGTCACCGCGGGGGCCATCTTGTCCACGTTCGCGCGCGCCTGGTCGATCCCGGCGCGGCGCGCAGCCTGCCAGGCGGCGTCGATCCGCGGACCGCTGTGCGACGCCCAGACATCCTGGGAGGCGTAGAGCGCCTCCAGCACCGGCTCGAACAGCCCCTGCGCGCGGGCGGCCTCGAGGATGCGCACCGCCTCCTCGGACGGCCCGTGGAACGGCGCGTAGCGCATCACCACCCGCACCTTGCCGGGGAAGTCGCCCATGATCCGCTTCACCACCGGATGGAAGGCGCGGCAGGATTCGCAGGCGGGGTCGAAGAATTCGACGATGGTCACGGGCGCATCCGCGGGGCCGAGGATCGGCGCGTGGTCGCGGATCAGCGGCAGGCCCGCCGCCACCGGCTCGGGCGGCGGTGGCGCGGGGCGGGTCGCGGTGTAGATCCACGCCCCGCCGCCGAAGATGGCGAGGGCGGCGGCGCCGGTGGCGACGAGCAGGGTGCGACGGTTCATCGGGTCTCCGCGGGCTTGGGCAGGGTCAGCAGGGCGAGGATCGCGGCGAAGGCCGCCAGCGACATCAGCGGGATCGGCACGCCGAGCACGCGCATCCCCTCGCCGGAGCAGGACGGCCCTTCGGCCATGCAGGGCTGGATCGCGGTCGGCGCAATGTCGAGATAGACCAGCATGTGCCAACCGGCGAGCGCCGCGCCGGCGGCGGCCAGCGGCAGAGCATAGAGGCGCGCGCCGGGATCGTCGCGCCAGAGCCCCACGCCGAGCACCGCCACCAGCGGGAACATCGCGATGCGCTGCCACCAGCACAGCACGCAGGGCGTCTGCCCCAGAACCTCGCCGATGAAAAGCGCGCCGAGCGTCGCCGCCAGCGCGACCACCCAAGCGGCGAAGAGCCGGAGGTCGGCGGCGCCGGCCTGATCGTGGACGCGCCGGCTCGCCTCGGCGCTCTCGGTCGTCGTCATGCCCTGTCTCCTCGGTCGCGCGAGCGTCCGGCCAGAAGGACCAGCGCCGCCGCGCCGGTCACGATCATCACGTCCGCGGCGTTGAAGGCGGGCCAGCTCCAGCCGCGCCAGTGGAAGTCGAGAAAATCCACCACGGCGCCGATCCGCCAGCGGTCGATGCCGTTCGACAGCGCGCCGGCGGCGATCAGGGCGAAACCGACGCTGTCGGAAATGCTACGACTGGCGAGACCGGCCGCTGCGAACCCGACGCCCGCGATCGCCGCAAAGACCCCGAGAACCCAGGGCTCCGACGCAAGACTCTCGCTGAGCAGCCCGAAGCTGATGCCCGTGTTGAAGCCGAGCCGCAACATGAAGAACGAGGTCACCTCGATCGGCGCGCCGAGGGCGCCGAGCGCCGCCAGTTTCGTCAGCTGGTCCACGCCGATCCCGAGCGCGATCAGCGCAAGCACCGACAGGCGGCCGGCGGCCGGCCGTTCCGCGATCGTCCGCAACGCGGCGAGGGTCGCGGAGGCCGGCCCCATGGCTCGATCACGTCGCATCGGCATCGTCTCAGCGCTCCCGTTCGGGGTCGAAGCGCAGCAGGCGCAGCGCGTTCAGCGTCACCAGCACGGTTGCCCCGGTGTCGGCAAGGATGGCGATCCACAATCCCGTGATCCCGAGCACCGTCGTCACGAGGAACACCGCCTTCAGCCCCAGCGCGATGGCGACGTTCTGGCGGATGTTGGCCATGGCCGCGCGCGACAACCGGATCAGGCCCGCCACGTCCGCCACCCGGTCGCGCAGCAGCGCCGCCTGCGCCGTCTCAAGCGCCACGTCCGTCCCCGAACCCATGGCGACGCCGACATGCGCCGCCGCCAGCGCCGGTGCGTCGTTGACCCCGTCGCCCACCATCATCAGCTTGCCCTCGGCGGCCAGCGCGCGGGCCTGCACCACCTTGTCCTGCGGCATCAGACCGGCGCGGTGGTCCATGCCGAGGCCGCCCGCGATGGCGGCGGCCGCCCGTTCGTTGTCGCCGGTCAGCATCACGGCACGCACGCCGAGCGCGGCGAGCTGGCGCACGCCCTCGGCCGCGTCGGGCCGGGCTGTGTCGCGCAGGGCGATCAGCCCGAGGCCCTCGCCCGCCCGGAACACCGCCGCCACCGTCTTGCCGTCGGCCTCCAGCGCAGCCGCGCGCGCGGCTGCGGCGGCGTCGAGCGCGCCGTGCTCGGCAGCGAGCTTCGGCGAGCCGACGAACACCTCGGCGCCGCCGACCATGGCGGCGACGCCCCGGCCGGGGATGGCGCGCGCCGTAGTCGCGGCCGGAACCGTCACGCCCTCCGCATCGGCGCGGGCGCTGATCGCGGCCGCCAGCGGGTGAGAGGACGGGCCTTCGACCGCCGCCGCCAGCGCGAGCGTCTCGGCCGCGCCAGCGCCGAGCCCGACCACATCCGTCACCTGGGGCTTGCCGATGGTCAGCGTGCCGGTCTTGTCGAAGGCGACGTGCGTGACGCCCGAGACCGCCTCGATCACCGCGCCGCCCTTCATCAGCAGGCCCCGCCGCGCGCCCGCCGACAGCGCCGAGGCGATGGAGGCCGGCACCGAGATCACCAGCGCGCAGGGGCAGCCGATCAGCAGCAGCGCGAGACCGCGATAGATCCATGTCCCCCAGTCCGCGCCCACGGCCAGCGGCGGGACGACGATCACCAGCGCCGCCAGCGCCACGATGGCGGGCATGTAGACCCGCGCGAACCGGTCGATGAAGCGTTGGGTCGGCGAACGGGCGCTCTCGGCCTCCTCGACCAGCCGGATGATGCGCGCGATGGTGTTGTCGGACGCGGGGCGGCTCACCCGCAGGCGCAGCGCGGCCTCGGCGACGATCGAGCCCGCGAACACCGCGTCGCCCGGGCCGCGCGAGACCGGGACCGACTCGCCCGTCACCGGGCTCTGGTCCACGGCCGAGACGCCCTCGACCACCTCGCCGTCGGCCGCCACCCGGTCGCCCGGCCGCGCCACGAAGATCGCGCCCACACGCAGCGACGCGGCGGGAACCTCGCGCAGCGCGCCGCCCTCCTCGAGCATGGCGGTCTTCGGCTGCAGCGCCGCCAGCGCGCGCACCCCGTCGCGCGCGCGGCCCGCGGCGACGCCCTCGAGCAGCTCGCCGACGGCGAACAGGAACACGACCAGAGACGCCTCCGCCGCCTCGCCGATGCCCAGCGCGCCGACGGCTGCGATGGTCATCAGCATCTCGATCGTGAAGGGCTGGCCCACCCGCGCCGCCGCGAAGGCCCGCCGCGCCACGGGCGCGAGCCCGATCAGGCAGGCCGCGATCCACGGCCAGGGCCCCAGCGCGCCGCCCGCGAACAGGTCCAGACCCCCGGCGACCGCTAGCAGCGCCCCCGTCGCGATCACCAGCCGGCCTTTGGCGCTGCGATGCCACGGCCCTTCAGCGGCGCCGTGGTCGTGGTCGTGGCCGGCGTCGCCCTGCGCCGCCTCGCCGCCGACCGGACCCTGCGCCGTCACGCCGTAGCCGAGGCCGCGCACCCGCGCCTCCACCGCCGCCGGGTCGCCGCCGTCGAGCCGCAGCCGCAATGTGCCGGCCATCGCCGACACCTGGACGTCCGCCACGCCCGGCAGCCCTCCGACTGCGCCGGCGATCTTCGTGGCGCAGGACGCGCAGTCCATGCCGCTGACCCGCCATTCGCGGGTGGCGTCCGTCGTCGTCGCCGCGTGGTCGCGCATGTCGTCTCCCGCGCGCTCGCCGCGCGCTTGCCCTTGTGCGATTCGGACCGTAGTTCCTACAGCGGCTGTAGGTTCAAGGAGAAAGTCGCATGCTGACCATCGGCGCGCTGGCCCGCGCCACCGGGGCCAAGGTGCAGACCATCCGCTACTATGAAGAGATCGGCCTGCTGCGCCCGCCCGGCCGCAGCGAGGGCGGCCAGCGCCGCTACGACACCGCAGACCGCGACCGGCTGGGCTTCATCCGCCATGCGCGCGAGCTTGGCTTCCCGCTCGACGCCATCCGCGAGTTGCTGGCGCTCGCCGACGACCCGGACCGCCCCTGCGCCGAGGCCGACGCGCTGGCGCGCCGCCATCTCGAACAGGTCCGGCGCCGCATCCGTCGGCTCGAGGCGCTGAAGGCCGAGCTCGAGCGCATGATCGCGGAGTGCACGAGCGAGCGCATCTCCGGCTGCCGCGTCATCGAGGTGCTGCGCGACCACGCCGAATGCCTGTCCGACCACCCCGCGGACCCGACGACGTGACCACCCTCGCGCTCTACGCCGCCGCGGCGCTGGCGGAGATCGCCGGCTGCTTCGCTTTCTGGGCCTGGGTGCGCCTTGACCGCTCGGCGCTCTGGCTGATCCCCGGCGTCGCCTGTCTGGTGCTCTTCGCCTGGATCCTGACCCGCATCGAGGCGGATTTCGCCGGCCGCGCCTACGCCGCCTATGGCGGCGTCTACATCGTCGCCTCGCTCCTGTGGCTCTGGGCCGTCGAAGGCGCACGCCCCGACCGCTGGGACGCCCTCGGCGCCACGCTCACGCTGGCCGGCGCGGCCGTGATCCTGTTCGGACCCCGCGGCGCGGCTTGATCGGTCCCTTGCACCCGAGCCGAGCCGTCGCGCCTCACGACTCACCTGACCGTCGAGTCGACGCACGTCGTGGTCGCTGGCGGTCCGACGGGAGCGGCTGGGGCCGCCGACGACGAGCCAGCCGCCGACGCATACCATTCAGGCTCGAAAGGCGGCATTCACTCGGTCGCCGCCTGGACGGTGGATGCAAGTCACGGGTCTGCAACGGGCCGGAACCGCCAATTGCTCGGTAAGGAGCGAGGGTCGGGAAAGTCCGCACTGCTGACCTCTAGGTCGCCCGGCGCGAACGGCAGGAGTCCGCGCTTCGTTGCCGGACGTCTCCCGCAACAACCCCGTCGGCCATCGAGGCACGCAGGCGCTTCCGCGTTCTGGCGGGGGCTGCGCCCCCGCGGCGTTCAAGGGCTGCGCGCTGCGCCGGCCGCTGGCCGGCGCCCTTGATCGCCGCTCCCCTCTTACGGGCAGTCCGCAATCGCCCTGCCCGGGAAACGGGCCTCGCCCGTCTCCGGGGCAGGGCGGCGCACTCGATTCTCCTGGCGCGCACGGCCTGATGCGGCCGCGCGCCGCTTGCCCCAGCGCAGCTCTTCGCGGCATAGTCGTCTTGCGCGGTGCGATCCTCCGGCCTTCAGGCCGGCGTGAGGATCGCGGCCATGACGTTCGCCTCGCCCGAGTTCCTGACCGTCTTCCTGCCGCTCGCCATCCTCGGCGTGCGCCTTGGTCGCCGCCGCGGCGGTGCGCCGGGCGCCATGGCCGCCGCGCTCGCGGCGAGCCTCGTCTTCTACGGCCTCTGGGACTGGCGACTCCTGCCGCTGCTGATCGGCTCGATCCTGATCAACCACGCGCTCGGTCGACGACTGGCGTCGAGGCCGTCCCGCGCGCTGCTGGCCGCCGGCGTCGCCACCAACCTCGCCGCGCTCGGCTGGTTCAAGTACGCGCTCTTCTTCGGCGACCTGATGGGGTTGGCCGCGCCCGGCTCGACCGCCGCGGTGATCGTCCCGCTGGGCCTCTCATTCTACACCTTTCAGCAGATCGGGTATCTGGTCGACGTGCGCCGCGGCGACGCCGATCCGGGCGAGCTGCTGCGCTACGCGACCTTCGTGAGCTTCTTTCCGCAGCTCGTGGCCGGGCCTATCGTGCGCTGGCGCGACCTAGGCCCTCAGCTCGACCGGCTGGGCGCGGCTACGCTAGATGATCCCGCGGTTGAGCGCGGCGTGCTGCTCATCGTCTTCGGCCTCGCCAAGAAAATCCTCGTCGCCGATCCCGTCGGCGCGATGATCGCGCCCGCGTGGGCCGATCCCGGCGCCATGACGGCCTATGACGCCTGGGTCGCAGTCCTCGGCTACGGCGTGCAGCTGCTCGCCGACTTCTCCGCCTATGGCGAGATCGCCGTCGGGCTCGGCCTCATCATGGGCGTGCGCCTGCCGGTCAACTTCGACGCGCCCTACCGGGCGACGTCGGTCTCAGAGTTCTGGCGACGCTGGCACGTCACGCTGGGCGCCTTCCTGCGCGAGCACGTCTACATTCCGCTCGGCGGCTCGCGCCACGGCCAGGGGTGTTGCTGTCTCGCGCTGGGGCTGACCATGCTGCTCGCCGGCCTCTGGCACGGCGCAGGCTGGGCCTTCGTGCTCTGGGGCGCGCTGCACGGCGCGGCGCTGATCGTGGAGCGCCTCGGACGGGCAGGGGGCCTGCGCCTGCCGCCCCGGCTCGGCCACGTCCTCACCCTCGGCTTCGTGCTGCTGGCGTGGGTCCCGTTCCGCGCCGCGGACATCAGTGACGCGATGACCGTGCTGTCGGCGCTGGCGGGCGGGCAGGGGACCGCCATGCCGCTCCCTTGGGCGCAGGCCCTCGGCGTCGCGGCCTCGCCGACGCTCTGGTTCGACGGGACCGAGATCGTGGTCCTGACGCTCCTGATCGCCTGGGCGGCGACAGCGCCCAGCATCCACAGCGTCGCGGACGACATCCTGCGCCGACCGACGCGCGCAGCCGTTGGCGTCCTCATCGCCATGACGGCCGTCTCCTTCAGCCTCGGGACCGAGGCGCCGT
>CAYGUQ010000063.1:0-12810 GCA_964352995.1 uncultured Rhodobacterales bacterium | reverse complement strand
CCGACGCCGACCACAACGCGACCCTGACGGCGCTGATCCAGTCCTTCTGCGACGTGCAGTCCACCGACGAGGCCATCGAGGCGTTGAGGGCCGGCGCGCGCACCGCCGTCGCCGCCGAGTAGCCGCGACGCCTCGCACGGCAGGGGCGCCCTCCGCGCCCCGCCGTCGGGCGGCGCGGAGCGCGCCTCAGGCCGCCACATCGACCGGCAGCAGCTCGGGCCGGCGGCTCGCCCAGTCGGTGGCCTTCTCGTAGGCGTGGCCCGCGGCGAGCACCGTCGCCTCGTCGAACGGCTTTCCCACCAGCGTCAGCGAGAGCGGCAGGCCGCTGGAATGAAAGCCCGCCCGCGTCGCGAGCGCGGGGCTGCCGGTGACGTTGAACGGCATGGTCAACAGGGGCCTCGCGAAGGTGTAGAAAGTTCCCATCGCGTCGAGCCGCGGCGCCGGGCCGGGGCTCGTCCCGGTGAACATCAGGTCCAGCCCGTCGAAGGCGGCGGCGAACTCGGCGCACAGCTCCCGCCGCCGCCGCAGCGCCTGAACGTAGTCGGCGGCGGTGACGGCGCCGGCGAGAAACAGGCGCGTGCGCATGATCTCGCCGAGGTCCTCCGGCGAGGATACGAGCGTCGGCTCATGCACCGCGAAGGCCTCCGACATCAGGATGAGGCTGCAGGTCGCGCAGTAGTCCTCCAGCGGCGAGAGCCGGACGTCGACCAGCTTCGCGCCCAGCCGCTCGAAGACGCGCAGGGCCTCCTCCAGCGCCGCGACCGTCTCGGGCTCGGCGCCGGCCTCCTCCCAGAAGTGGCGGATGACGCCGATGCGCATGCCGCGCAGGTCGCGGTCCAGCATCGCGGCGTAGGCGGGCGCTGGCACGTCGGCGGAGGCGGGGTCGGCGGGGTCGTGCCCGGCCATCGCCTCCAGCAGGATCGCGCAGTCCTCGGCAGTCCAGGCCATCGGGCCGGCGTGATCGAGGCTGTAGGCGAGCGGAAACACGCCCCTGCGGCTGATCCGGCCATAGGTCGGCTTCAGCCCGACGAGCCCGGAGAAGGCCGCCGGCAGCCGGATCGAGCCGCCGGTGTCGGAGCCGAAGCCGCCGAGCGCCAGACCGGCGGCGATGGCGGCGCCCGTGCCGCTGCTGGAGCCGCCGGTGAAGTGCTCGACGTTCCACGGGTTGCGCGCGGGCTCGCCGAGAATGTCGAAGCTCGGCCCGCCGAAGGCGAACTCGTGGGTCGTCAGCTTGCCGAGGAACACGGCGCCGGCGGCGCGGACGCGGGCCACCGAGGCGGCGTCCTCCATCGGCACATGGTCCTTCAGCGCGCGCGACTGGCAGGTGGTGGCGACGCCGGCGGTCTCGAAGATGTCCTTGATCGCGATGGGGACGCCGTGGAGCGGGCCGCGCCGGCGCCCCGCGGCGATCTCGGCCTCGGCGGCGCGGGCCTCGGCGCGGGCGGCGTCGGCGGTCAGGGTCAGGTAGGCGTGCAGACGCCCGTCGTGCTCGGCGATGCGCTCAAGCAGGAACTCGGTCAGCGCGACGGGGGAGAGCTCCCCCGCCGCGATGGCGCGCGAGGCCTCCGCCAGGGTGGGAAATGCGTTGCGCCCGATCATCCCTGCGCCGCCTCGTGCGGGAAGACGAAGATGTGCGCCGGCTCCGCGGCGCGCTCGCGCGGGGTGCGCACCCGCGCCGCCATCGCCTGCACGTACTTGTAGGCGTGGCGCAGCTCCTCGGTCTGCTTCTCGTCGAGCGAAAGGCCCGCGCGGTTCATGAGCACGGCGAAGTCGGTCCGGCTGATCTCGGGTTCGGTCATGGCGCTTCTCCTGTCTCGGGGGGGATCATTCGGCGGCGATGGCGACCGGCTCGGGCCGCATGGCGCGCCAGCGGGTTGCGCGCTCGTAGGCGTCGCCCGCCCGCATCACGGTCGCCTCGTCGAAGGGCCTGCCGACGAACTGCAGGCCGAAGGGCAGACCCTCGGCGCTGAAGCCGTCGCAGACCGACAGCGCGGGCGAGCCGGTGAGGTTGAAGGGCGTGGTGTAGAGCGGGCGGTCGATGGTGAAGTGCTTGCCGTAGGCGCCGAGCTTCGGCGCGGCGGTCGGCAGGGTCGGCAGGGCGACGAGATCGACCGTCTTCATCGCGTCGGCGAACTCCGCGCAGAGTTCGCGCCGCCGGCGCATGGCCTGCACGTAGTCGGCCGCCGTGACGAAGGCGCCGAGCATCATCCGCTCGCGCGCGATGTCGCCGTAGAACTCCGGCGTCGCGCGCAGCGTCGCCTCATGGACCGAGAACGCCTCGCTGCGCGAAATCAGGAACGCCGCGGCGAGGTAGTCCTGCATCGGCGAGAGCGGGGGCATCTCCACGATCTCGGCGCCCAGATCGGCGAGCGCGCCGAGCGCCTCCTCCATCGCCGCCGCGCAGTCCGCGTCGGCCGGGGCGTCGACCTCGTAGAACTGGCGCAGGACGCCGATGCGCAGGCTCTTCGCGTCGCCCGTCAGGGCCGCGCGGTAGTCAGGCGTGGGAACGTTCGCCGAAGCCGGGTCGCGCGGGTCGAAGCCTGCGAGCGCCTGCATCATGATCGCGCAGTCCTCCACGGTCCACGCCATCGGCCCGGCGTGGTCGAGGCTGAACGAGAGCGGCATGACGCCGGCGCGGCTCACGCGGCCGTAGGTCGGCTTGATCCCGGCGATGCCGCAGAGCGCGGCGGGAAAGCGGATCGAGCCCCCGGTGTCGGACCCCATGCCGCCGAGGACCATGCCCATGGCCACCGCCGTTCCGGTGCCGGAGGACGAGCCGCCGGGGTCGTGGTCGGGCCGCCAGGGGTTGCCGGCCGGCGGCCAGGGCAGGTCGAAGCTCGGGCCGCCGATGGCGAACTCCCAGGTGGCGAGCTTGCCGAGATTGATCGCGCCGGCGGCCTCAAGCAGCGACGTCGTGGTCGCGTCCTCGGTCGGGACGTGGTCGGCCGCGACGCGGGAGTGGCCCGTCGTCCTGACGCCCTTCGTCTCGTAGATGTCCTTCAGGCCGATGGGCACGCCATGCATCGGGCCGCGGTAGTTTCCCGCCGCGATGTCGGCCTCGGCCCTCCGCGCGGCCTCCAGCGCCGGCTCGCGCAGCACCTCGATGAAGGCGTGATAGGCGCCGTCCCAGGCGTCGATGCGGCGCAGGCAGTCCTCCACCAGCGTCACGGGCGAGACGGCGCCGGTGCGGACCAGATCGGCGGCCTCGGCGATGGTCAACGGTCGGTCGTTCGAGAGCATGGCTCCTGGTCTCCTGTCGCTGGGGGCGGGGCGATGGCCGGCGGCGCCGCGCGCGCCTCGGACCGGGTGACGAGAACGGCGGCGGCGGCGATGACCACCGAGCCGAGCACAGTCCAGAGGTCGGGCGTCTCGCCGAAGAAGATCGCCCCGATGATCGCGATGAACACCAGCCGCCCGAAGTCGAACGGCATCACCAACGAGGCGTCCGCCGCCTGCAGCGCCCGCGTCAGCAGCACCCGGCCGAGGGTGCCGGCGAGCCCCATCGCGGCGAGCAGCGGCCACATCGCCGGCTCCGGCGCCGTCCAGGCCGTCAGGGCCGGGATGAGCGAGAGCGGCGTCATCAGCAGCGCGGTGTTCACGATCACCGAGCCGGCCGTCTCATGCGCCAGCAGCATCTTCGTCGTGACGTACATCACCGCCATGCCGACCGCCGCCAGCAGCGCCACCGCCGAGCCGAGGTCGAAGGCCGCAACGCCGGGCCGCAGGATCGCAAGCGCGCCGACGAACCCCGCCAGCAGGGCCATCCACCGCGCAGGCGTCACGCGCTCGCCCATCAGCGCCGCGGCGGCGCCGGCGGCGAAGAGCGGCGCGGTGAAGCTGAGGGCGGTCGCCTTGGCGAGGTCGATCTCCGCCAGCGCCCACATCCAGGCCATCAGCGTGACGACGCCGACCAGCGCGCGGAAGGCGTGCAGGCCGGGGGCCTTCATCCGCAGCGCGCGCCAGCCCTCGCGCCGCACCCACGGCCAGATCGTCAGCAGCCCGGCGAGGTTGAGGAAGAAGCCCGAGACGAAGGGATGCACCTCCGGCGCCAGCGCCCGCACCATCGCGTTGGAGGCGGCGAGGAAGAAGGTGGCCGCCGTCATCAGCAGCGCGCCCTCGACTGCGGCCGAGCGGCCGGGGATCGCCCCGACCTCGCCGAGCCCGAAGGCGCGGGCCAGCGCGGCGCCCGCGGCGGCGCGGCGCGGACTTCCGAGCGCGCTCATGCGCCGAACGCCCAGTCGACGAGCCCGGCGACGAGCGTGAGCCCCAGCCCCAGCGCCGCGGCGAAGCGCAGGTTCGCGCTGTAGATCAGCCGCGTCATCGGCAGCCCGAAGGTCCGGCCGGTCACCGCGACCGCGAGCGAGGCCATCGAGAGCATGGCGCCCATCGACCAGGCGAAGAGGATCAGCAGGAACACCGCAAGGTCGCTCAGCGCCCCGTCGAGCCCCGCCGCGACGGCGATGGTGATGGCGCCGGTGACCGTGACGTGCAGCCCCGCCAGCGCGCAGAGGATCGCCATGGCCGTCATCAGCCCCATGATCGCCACCATCGGCAGCCCGCCGAGCCCAAGATGCGCCAGCGCCGCGTCGAAGCCCGGATGCGCCTGCAGCGCGAAGCCCATCGTGATCGAACTGGCGAAGAGCAGCATGTCGCCGCCCATGCCGCCGAGGTCGCGCCACGTGCGGGCGCCGAGCGCCGGCAGCGCGGCGGGCTGCGCGCGCCAGACGTAGAAGACGCTCGCCGGCGGCGCGAGCAGGATGATCAGATGCAGCGTGCTGAGCCCGGTGAGGCCGTTGAGCAGGATGAGCCCGCTCGCCGCCGCCAGCACCGGCGCCAGGATCGGGCTGACGCTCGCCAGCGTCGCGCGCATCCGCGCCGGCGAGCGCCCGCCGCGCAGCGACGCGGCGAGCCCGACGCAGGCGAGCAGCCCGCCGCAGAGCGCCGCCTGCCACAGCGGCACGCCGGGAAGATGGCTCGCGGCGAAGCCCATCCCCACCGTGAAGGGCGTCCACAGCACCGCAAGGCACATGCCGCGCAGGCAGGTCAGCGCCGCCGCCTCGCGCGCCGCCTCGCTCTCGGCGGCCTGCGCGACGGGGCCGACGACGCCGACCGCGCCGAGGGTCATCACCGCCCCGGCGACATGGGCGAGCATCAGCAGGCTGTCGGAGCGCTCGGCGGCGCTGCGGCGGCCCAGCTTCGCTGCGATGCGCTCCAGCCGGGGGCCGGCCTCGAAGGCGGCGCGCACCAGCCCGAGCGCGGGAAAGAAGCCCATGAAGATGAGCGCGAAGTCGAGCCCCTCGCGCAGCGCGGACGCCGGCGCGCCGGTCGCCAGCAACGCCGCGGTCAGCGCCAGACAGACGGTCGCGATGATGCGCGTCATCCGCGGCGCGCGGCGCGCCGTCAGCGCGACATAGGCCACGAGCAGCGCGATCGCGACGAAGCGCAGCCACTCCGATGGCGCCGCGACGTGCTGGACGTTGAGCGCCCAGAGCGCCGCTCCGAGCGCCGAGACGGCGCCGGCAAGCGCAGCGCGGCCGGTCGGGCCGCCGGTTGGGCGGGTTCCCTCGGCGCGGTCGAGATCCGCGTGCTTCAAGGCTGCTCGCTCCTCACCGGGGCGACGCGAGATGGTGGCATCGCGCGGTGTGCGCGGCGCCGATCACGCTGGCTTGCGGCGCCTCGCGCCGGCACAACTCGTCGGCGTTGCGGCAGCGCGGCGCGAAGGCGCAGCCGGGCGGCAGGGCGGCGAGGTTGGGCGGCGCGCCCGGGATCGTCTCCAGCCGCCGCCCCTTGCGCTGGCCGTGGACCGTCGAGGCCAGCAGGCCGCGCGTGTAGGGGTGGGCGTGCGCGTCCACCAGCGCCTCCACCGGCGCCTCCTCAACGAAGCGGCCCGCATACATCACGCCCACCCGGTCCGAGATCTCCACGGCGACGCCGATGTCGTGGGTGACGAACACCATCGCCATGTCGAGCTCCTCCTGAAGCCTGCGCAGCAGCAGCAGGATCTGGATCTGCACCGTCACGTCGAGCGCGGTCGTCGGCTCGTCGGCGAGCAGCACCGACGGGCGGCAGGCGAGCGCCAGCGCGATCATCGCGCGCTGGCGCATGCCCCCCGACATCTCGTGCGGATAGTTGCCGAGCCGGCTCTTGGCCGAGGGGATGGCGACGAGCTCCAGCAGGTCGAGCGCGCGCCGCATCGCCGCGTCCCGGCCGAGGCCGTCGTGGCGCATCACCGTCTCGGCGATCTGTCGGCCGATGGTGAAGACCGGGTCGAAGGCGGTCATCGGCTCCTGGAAGATCATCGACACCGTGGCGCCGCGGAGCTTGCGCAGCGCCGCAGGCGGCATGGTCAGCACCGGCTGGCCGGCGACGTGCGCCGACCCCTCGGTGCGGGCGTGCTTCGGCAGCAGGCCGAGCAGCGTGCGCAGCATCACGCTCTTGCCCGAGCCGGATTCGCCGAGCACGCCGAGCACCTCGCCCTTGCGCAGCGCGAAGCTGACGCCGTTGACGGCGCGGACGGCGTCCTCCCCCGCGCCGAAACGCACGTGCAGATCCCTGACGTCGACCATGACGTCGGCTGAGACGGCGTCGTGCTTCATGTCGCTGGCTCCAGGGCTGGCGCGCCGGCGGCGCGGCTGTGGCCGGACGCGCCGTCGGCCATGTGGCAGGCGACGCGGTGCGCGTCGCCGCCGTCGATGGCGGCGAAGACCGGCGGCTTCGCGGCGCAGACGGCCTCGGCGAACGGGCAGCGCGTGCGGAAGCGGCACCCCGACGGCGGGTCGATCGGGTTCGGCGGGTCGCCGGCGATCGGCGTCTCCTTGGTGCGGCGCCGCGGGTCGAGGCTCGGCACCGAGGCGAGCAGCGCCTTCGTGTAGGGATGGCGCGCGCCGCCGTAGATGTCGTCGACGGAGCCGGTCTCGACGACGCGGCCGAGATACATCACCGCCACCCGGTCCGAGATGAAGCGCACGACGTTCAGGTCGTGGCTGATGAAGACGTAGGTGAGGCTGTGCGCCTCCTTCAGCGCCACGAGCAGGTTGAGCACCTGCGCCTCGACCGACTTGTCGAGCGCGGAGACGGCCTCGTCAAGGATGACCAGCCGCGGCTCCACCGCCAGCGCGCGCGCGATGTTGACGCGCTGGCGCTGGCCGCCGGAGAGCTCGTGCGGGTAGCGCCGCGCGAAGAGCGCGGGCGACAGGCCGACCTGCTCCAGCAGCAGCCGCGCGCGCTCGCCGGCCTCGCGCGGGGGAACGCCGTTCATCTTCGGCGCGAAGGCGATGGTGTCCGCGATGGGCATGCGCGGGTTGAGCGAGGAGAAGCTGTCCTGGAACACCATCTGCATGCGGCGGCGGAGATCGGCGACCGCCAGCCCACCGCGCACGCCCACGGGGTCTCCGTCGAACACCATCTCGCCGGCGTCGGGCTCGATCAGCATCATCAGCAGGCGCGCGAGGGTGGACTTGCCGCAGCCGGACTCGCCCACGACGCCGAGCACCTCGCCCTTGCGGACGCTGAGGTCGACGCCGTCGACGGCCTGCACCACGCCCACCGTGCGGCCCAGCACGCCGGTCCTGATCGGGAAGTGCTTCACGAAGCCCGAGACGCTCAGCATCGGCTGGCGCGGGCCGCCGCGGTCTCGCGGGTCCTGCACGATGCGGCCGACGATGTCGGGCCTGCCGCCGCGGGAGGCGGCGGGACGGCGCGCCCCGGTCACGCCTTGATCCTCACGTCCATCGCGCCGCGCAGGCCGTCGCTGATGAGGTTGAAGCACATCGAGGTCGCGAAGATCATCACGCCGGGCAGCGCGGCGAGCAGCGGGTCGATGTAGATCGCCTGCCGCAGCGCGTTCAGCATCAGGCCCCATTCCGCCGAGGGCGGCGTCACGCCGAGCCCGAGAAAGCTGAGGCCCGCCGACAGGATGATCGACAGGCTCACGAGGCTCGTGGCGTAGACCAGGATCGGCCCGAGCACGTTGGCGAGAACCTGATGGCGGATGAGCTGCATCGGCCTGGCCCCGCTGGCGCGCGCGGCCTCGACGAAATCGAGCCCGCGCACCTGCGTCGTGACGCTCTCGGAGATGCGGATGATCGGGGGAATGAACACCAGCGTCAGCGAGATCAGCGTGTTGACCAGCCCGGCGCCGAGCAGGCCGCAGATCGCGATGGCCAGCAGGATCGACGGGAAGGCGTAGAACACGTCCGTCACGCGCATGATCAGCGTGTTGACGAGCCCGCCGAAGAAGCCCGCGACGACGCCGAGCGTCCCGCCGATCAGCAGCGCCACGGCCACCGGCGCGACGCCGGCGATCAGCGACAGTCGCCCGCCATAGAGCAGCCGCGAGAGCATGTCGCGCCCGGTCTCGTCGGTGCCGAGCGGGTGGCCGGCGAAGCCGACCGGCTTCAGCCGCGTCATGATCGAGCCCTGGTAGGGGTCGTAGGGCGCGAGCAGCGGCGCGAGGATCGCCGCCAGCACGATAAGCGCCAGAACCGCGCCGGCCCCGATGGTGACGTGGTCGCGCGCGAGCCGCGCCCGCACCTGCCGCCAGTAGCCCGGGCTCTCGACTTCGCGCGGCCTGACGAGATCTGTGGTCGGGGGAAACTCGGTGACGTCGTGGAGGGCGTTCATGGGCTGTCTCCGTCTGACGGTCGGGGCGGCTCAGCGGCGGATGCGGGGGTCGATGGCGGCCTGCGCGATGTCGACCGCAAGGTTCACGAGCACGAAGAAGAACGCGAGCACCACGATCGTGGCCTGCATCACCGGCACGTCGCGGCGGAAGATCGCGAGGTTGAGCAGGTTGCCCGAGCCCGGCCAGTTGAACACGGTCTCCACGAGGATCGAGCCGCCGAGCAGATAGCCGAACTGCAGCCCCATGACCGCCAGCGCCGCCGGCGCGGCGTTCTTCAGGACGTGCCAGAGCACTTCGCGGTCGATCAGGCCCTTGGCGCGCAGCGTGGCGACGAACTCCTGGCTCAGCACCTCCAGCACCGTCGCGCGCACCACGCGCGCGACGACGCCCATGGGGATGAGCGACAGGGTGACGACCGGCAGCACCAGCGACCGCGCCTCGCTGAAGCTCGACGGCAGCCCCTCGAAGCCCATCCCCTGCGCCGGCAGCCAGTTGAGCGTGACCGAGAAGATCACGACCATCACGATGGCGAACCAGTAGTGCGGCAGGCTCACCCCGGTGATCGCCAGCGCGGAGGCCGTCTTGTCGATCCAGCGCCCCTGATGGAACGCCGCGACCGAGCCCAGCGTCACGCCCAGCAGGAAGCCGAGCAGCGCCGCCGGCACGGCGAGGACGAAGGTGTTGGCCAGCGCGCTCATCAGCTCGCGCGCGACCGGCGCGCCGGTGAAGATCGAGTAGCCCAGGTCGCCCTGCATCGTGCGCCAGAGCCACGAGAAGTACTGGACGTAGAGGGGCTTGTCGAAACCGTAGGCCGCCGTCATCTGGGCGATGAGCTCAGGCGGGGCCTCCGGCGGCAGCAGCAGGTCGATGGGGTTGCCGGGGATCATCTGCACCAGCCCGAAGACGAGCAGCGACACTCCCAGCAGGATCGGTATCGCCTGAAGCAGACGGCGGGCGATGAAGGTCAGCATGGCGTCGTCCTCCAAGGCGGCTGCGCGCCGCCGGCCTGAGGGAGCCGGCGGCGGGGGCTCTCAGTCCTCGATCCAGACGCTCGTCAGGTCCTGGAACCAGCTCTGCGCCGAGACGAAGCCCTTCACCTCTGAGGACATCGCGCGCGGGTTGAGGTCGTGGACGATCCACAGCCACGGCGCCGCGTCGACGACCATCTCGTGCGCCTTGACCATGGCGGCGTCGATCTTGGCCTGATCGAACTCCGCCTCCACGCCGTCGAGCAGCGCGTCGAACTCGGGGTTCTTCCAGTGGCCCCAGTTGAACGCCACCGGCGAGGCGTTCTTGCTGTGGAAGAAGCGCCAGAGATAGGAGATGTCGGAGGTCACGAGGCTGACGTTCATCGCGTCGACGCCCATGGTCGGCGGCGAGCCCGGCGGGTTGCGGAAGCCGACGAGCATCGTGCCCCACTCGACGACCTCGAACTCCAGGTCGATGCCCACGGCGGCCATGTTCTGCTGGAGGAACTCGTTCATCGGGATCGGCAGCATCTGCCCCGAACCCGAGGTCGAGATCATCGCCCGCGCCTTCAGCGGGTTGTCGGGGCCGTAGCCGACCTCGGCCAGCAGCGCCTTGGCCTTCTCGGGATCGTAGGCGTAGTTCATTTCGGGAGCGCCGAAATAGGGATGGCCCTTGGGAAACAGCCCCGCCGCCGGCGCCGCGGTCCCGTTCAGCAGCGTCGCGAGCCCTTCGCGGTCGATCGCGAAATTGGCGGCGCGCCGCACGCGCACGTCGGCGAAGGGCGAGCCTTCCTGCACGTTGAGCAGGTAGGGCCAGATGTGGGGATAGACGTTCGTCACCACCTCGTAGCCGGCCGACTTGAGGCCGGGGATCGCGTCCGGCGGCGGCACCTCGATCCAGTCGACCTGCCCCGACCGCAGCGCGGCGAGGCGCGTCGTCGCCTCCGGCATCGGGTAGAGCTCGATCCCGTCGAGCTTCGCGACGCGGTCGGGGTTCCAGTAGCCGTCGAAGCGCGCGAGCTCGACGCTGACGCGGGGCGTGACCTTCGTGATGCGGAACGGGCCGGTGCCGGACGGCGCCGCGGCGAAGGCGTTCCAGTCGCCGCCGACCGCCTCGAACTGCGCCGGACTGGCGATCAGCAGATAGCAGATCACGAAGGGGAAGTAGTTCGCTGCATATTTCGTCGTTATCGCGACCGTGTGGTCGTCGATCTTCTCCCAGTCCTTCAGGAGCGGGTTGCGCGCCCGGCTGATCGCCGAGCCGGCGGTGTCGAACTGGGCCTTCGACTCGTCGAAGAAGCGCTCGAGGTTCCAGATCACCGCGTCGGCGTCGAAGGCGGAGCCGTCATGGAAGCTGACGCCGCGCCGCAGATGGAAGATCCAGCGGGTGGGGTCGTCGGGGTCGACCTCCCAGCGCTCGGCGAGGCCGGGGCGCAGCGTGGCGGGGACGTCGGCGCGCGACAGGTCCCAGTCCACCATCGGCTCGAAGATCGGAAAGCCGAGGAAGCGCATCCCCTCGAAGCCGTTGTTCGGCATGCCCGTCGTCGTGGGCACGTCGGCGGCCGTCATCGCGATGCGCAGCACGCCGCCGTCCGCGGCGGCGGCGGCGGCGCTGAGCGCGAGCATGGCGGCGGAGAAAAGGGTGGCGGCGCGGCGGCGGAGCGTTCTCAAGGCGTTGATCTCCTCTAGCGTGCGTTCGCCTCCATCTCTGCAACTGCTGTGCCAGCGCGCGCCCGAATACGGCGGCGCCCGTCAACGTTTTGTAAACGTTTCCTGAAATGCGGCGCCGCGACGAGCCTGCCTCGGGCTGCGTCGCCAGGGCTCAGGTTTGGTACGTACCAATTGCCGCAATTTGCGGCTGAGACGCGCCGCAGCGCACAATTGCTCGACACGCGCCGCAGCGGCGTCGTCGCACGGATCCGGTCCAGGATGGGGTCAGCGCTCGCGGCGCAGTTCGAAGGCGAAGGCGTAGCGGCCTTCGGGATGGGTCGTCACCGCAAGCTGCAACGGCGCGCCGCCGGCGTCGCGGTAGCTCCTGACGATGCGGATCGCCGCCGAGCCCACGCCGACCTGAAGCTGTCCGGCCAGCGCCTCGGGCGTCGAGACCGCGTCGATGCGCATGCCCACCCTGGCGGCGAGCACGCCGAAGCGCCGCTCGATCAGGGAGAAGATCGGCGTCTCGCTGCCGTTGATCGACGAGACGACGTCGGCGTAGGTCCGCGGAAACATCACGCGGCTGAGCGAGATCGGCAGCGACGAGCCGTTGACGTAGCGGCGAAGGCTGACGCAGAGCCAGTCCCGCGTCGCCTCGCGCCCGAACTCCGCCTGAAGCACGGCGTCGCCGTCGGCCGCGCACACGTCGTCCACGCGCACGAAGGTGTCGGGCGGGTAGGTGAGAAGCGTGTCGAGCGACTCGATGGACTGGGAAAAGGCCTGCGGCGAGGTCGCGACGACCTGGGTGCCGGAGCCCTGGCGGCGCACGATCATGCCCTGCGTCTCGAGCGTCCGAAGCGCCTCGCGCACCGTCGCCCGGCTGACGCCGTTCTCCTCGGCGATGATGCGTTCGGGCGGCAGCAGGTCCCCGACGGCGTAGGCGCCGGCCTCGAAGAGGCGCTTCAGCTTCTCGGCGAGGGCCTGATGGCGCCAGACGTTGCGCGCATCGCCGGCGTCGACAACCCTGACGTCGGCGCTCTTCGCCACCACCCGAAACGCTCCCTGGCCCTGCCGCGGGCAGCGCGTGCCACGGCGAGGCGGCTTTGACAAGCAGGCGCGGCGCACAGGCCGTCCTCGGGATGGATGGCGTTTCGGCGCGCCCCGCGGCGCGCGGCCTCAGCCTTCGAGGGCCGGGAACAGGCCGCCGCCGGCGGCGTCGACGAGCGCGCCCGAGCGGACGAGTGCGGCCGCCGCCTCCATCTCGGGGGCGACGGGGCGGTCTTCGCGCAGGGGCGGGCAATCCGAGCGCAGCCGGGCGACGGCGCGCGCGAGCCTCGGCGCGGTCTCCAGCGGGGCGCGGAAGCCGATCCCCTGCGCCGCCGCGAGCGCCTCGACCCCGAGAATGCGCCCGAGATTATCCGCCATCTCCATCAGCCGGCGGGCGCCATGGGCCGCCATGCTGACGTGATCCTCCTGATTGGCGGAGGTCGGCGTGCTGTCGGTCGAGCAGGGGCTGGCGCGGTGCTTGTTCTCGCTCATCAGCGCCGCCGTGGTCACCTCCGCGAT
>CAYGUQ010000062.1:0-12890 GCA_964352995.1 uncultured Rhodobacterales bacterium | reverse complement strand
GCGAGGGCCGCAAGCACGATGAGAAGGCGGGCGAAGATCATGCGACGGCAGTCCGTCGCGCGGCGGCGCGCCGCCGCGCGCAAGGGGTCACGCGTTCATGTAGGGGCTGAACGGCACGGGCTCCGGCGTGCCGTCGGACTGCCACAGAACGTCGAAGCCCTGCGTCTCGTTGAGCGAGCCGATGAAGACGCCGCGCTTGACGTAGGTGCTGTCGGGCATCATCGCGATCTCGTAGCCCGACGGGCAGGCGAAGCTGACCTCGGGGCTCGCGGCGCGCACTTCCGGCACGTCGAACGACCCCGCCTTCTCCGCCGCCAGCGCCCAGAGGTGGACGCCGTCATAGGTGGAGACCATCGGGTCGATGGCGACGTCGCCGCGATAGGGCGCGCCCGTGTCCGAGACATGCTTGGCCCAGGCCGCAAGGAAGGCCTCGTTGCCCGGCCCGCTCGCGGTCTGCAGATACGCCCAGCAGTTGAGGTGGCCGACCAGCGCGCTGGTGTCGAGCCCCTCGAAATCGGCCTCCAGCGCGTCGAGCCCCAGCACCGGCACGTCGAGCGCGCTGACGCCCTGGTTGGCGAACTCGCGGAAGAAGTCGGGGATCGAGTTGCCGACGACGGTGAGGATCACGACCGGCTGGCCGCCGGGCTGGTCGGCGAACTCGCGGATCTGGTTGACCAGCGTCTGGAAGTTGGAGTGGCCGACGGGGACGTACTCCTCCCGCCACGCGTCGGCCTCGATGCCCTTGGACGCCCAGTAGCCCTTGAGCTGCTGGTTGATGGTGCGGGGCCAGACATAGTCGGAGCCGAGCATGAAGAACCGCTTCGCCTCACCGCCCTCCTCGCCCATCAGGTACTCCACCGCCGGCAGCACCGACGAGGACGGCGGCGAGTTGAGGTAGACGACGTTCTTGCTGTTCTCCTCGCCCTCGAAGTGGAGCGGATAGTAGAGCAGCGCGTCGGCCTGCTCGACGACGGGCAGCACCGACTTGCGGCTGACGGAGGTCCAGCATCCGAAGAGCGCCGCGACCTCGTCCTGCTGGATGAGCTGGCGGCCGAGCTGAGCGTAGAGCGGCCAGTCCGAGGAGGGGTCGGTGCCGATCACCTCGACCGTGCGCCCGAGGACGCCGCCGGCGGCGTTCAGCTCCTCCGCGGCCATGCGCACCACGGAAGTCAGCCGCCCCTCGACGTTCGCCATCGCGCCGGAGGACGAGAACAGGCATCCGAGCTTGACCGTGTCGGCGGCGCGGGCGCTGCGGATCAGCCCCGGGGCGGGGAAGCCGGCTGCGGCGGCGCCGAGGGCGGTGGCGCCGACCGTCTTCAACAGTCTGCGGCGGGTGAGGTTCAGGGTCATGCTGCGCTCCGTAAGGCGGGCCCGGGCGGAACCGGGCGCAAGGCGGCGGGGGGGGGGCTGGAGATGTCGTCGCGAGCCGGAGCAATGAGCCGCGCGCTCCGCCGGTCAAGCGAGGCCGCGACTTTTTGTCCACAATCTGCATGCGTGCTGAAAAAAGATGCGCGGATTCCAGCCGCCTGCCCCAATCGGCAGCGCCGGACCGCCGGGGTCACTGGGTGACGCGCGCGCCCCGTCCGTAGACCAGCAGCATCCCGATGATGACGGCGCCGTAGATCACCTGCCGCCCGGCCTCCGGCATCTGCATGATCGAGAGCACCGAGTTCAGCAGGACGATCAGCAGCACGCCCACCAGCGTCCCGAGATAGAGGCCGCGACCGCCGAGGATATGCGTGCCGCCCAGCACCACGGCGGCGATGGCCGGCAGCAGATAGGCGTCTCCCATGCCCTGGAACGCCTTGGTGGAGTAGCCGGCGAGCAGCGTCCCCGCGAGGCCCGACGCCATGCCGCACAGCGCGAAGCCGGTGACGATGACGCGGCGGGTTCGGATGCCGGAGAGATAGGCAGCCGCCTCCCGGTTGCCGAGCGCATAGATCGCCCGGCCCGTCGCGGTGCGCTGGAGCAGCACGACCATCCCGACCGACACCGCCGCCCAGACGATCAGCGCGACCGGCACGCCCGCGACGCGCCCGACCGCCAGCCATTGCATCAGCTCCGTCGCCGCGGTCTGCGGCGCGAAGCCCCCGGTGTGGGCCACCATCAGCCCGCGCATGACCGCATTGACGCCGAGCGTGAAGATCATCGCCGGAATGCGCAGGTAGGCCACGCCGAGACCGTTCACCAGCCCCACCGCCAGCCCGACGCCGATGCCGACGGGGATCGCCATCGGCCCGCCGACAGCCGTCGCCATCATCGCCGAGGCGGCGATGGTCCACGGCACCGAAAGGTCGATATGGCCCATCAGGATCACGAGCATCATGCCCGCCGCCACGATCCCCAGAAATGCGCCGACCTGAAGCTGCTGCAGCAGGTAGGTGGGCGACAGCAGCGTCGCGGCGCCCTGGGTGGCGAGCGTATAGGCCGTGCCGACCCCGAGGATGACCAGCAGGAACAGGCTGGAGATGACGATGGGGCGCGTCTGCTCCGTGAGGGCGAAGCGGCGGCGCCGCGGTTCGGCAGCCATGGTCATCGGCGCGGCCCCCTAGCGGAACAGGTCGAGCGTGTTCTTCACCCGCAGCACCCGCAGCGCGCCGAGCGACACCGCCGCCAGCAGAACCACGCCCTCGATCAGCGGCTGGAGCAGCGGATCGATCTCGAAGATGCGGAAGTTGAACGAGATGGTGCGCAGGATCAGCGCGCCGAACACCGAGCCGATGGCGGAGCCGACGCCGCCCATCAGCGAGGTGCCGCCGATCACCACAGCCGCGATGGAGTTCAGCGTGTAGGCCCCCGCCTGCGGAATGTCGGCGTTGCCGGACGAGGTCTGCAGCGCGAGGTAGAGCCCGCCGACGCCGGCGAAGAACCCGCCCAGCGTGAAGGCCGCGATCTTGGCGCGGTCGACGTCGAGGCCGGACATGAAGGCCGCGCCCTCCCCCGACCCGACGGCGTAGACCGACCGCCCGGTGACCGAGCGCGAGAACGGCCCCCAGACCAGCAGCATCACCGCCGCCATGATCACCAGCGGCGTCGGCAGCCAGGCGATCGGCGCGAACCACGCCGCCTCGCCGTCCTCGAAGAACCCGTAGGTGGCGGCCATCTCGTAGAGGTCGTTCGTGAGGGCCCAGGACAGGTCGCCGTCGACGTCGCCGCCGGGGCTGGGGCGCAGGAACAGCGCCAGCCCCATGAAGACCGCCCCCGTGGCGAGCGTCGCGATGATCGGCTGGATGCGGCCGTAGACCACGACGCAGCCGTTCAGGAAGCCGCAGGCCGCGCCGCAGGCCATGCACAGGACGAAGCCGAGAGCGATCTGCGCCGGCGAGCCCGAGAGCAGGTGGCTCGCCAGACAGTTCACCAGCGTCATGATCGCGCCGACCGAGAGGTCCAGCCCGCCCATCAGCACCGGCACGGTCTGCGCCATCGCGACCATGGCCAGCGCGAAGACCTCGTTGCCGTTCTGGATCAGCACCGCCGCGGAGAAGCCGCGCGGATGATTGAGGTTGTAGAACACGTAGAACGCCGCGAAGACGGCGAGGCAGGTCAGCAGCGGGGCCTTCTGGCGCAGCGTCAGCCAGGGCCCGCCGCGCGGCGGCGCATGCGCGACGTCAGTCATCGGCCGCGATCTCCATGTTCAGGGCGCTGGCGACGATGGCCTTCTCGGTGATCGCCTCGCCGGCGAGGGTGCGCACGATGCGGCCGTCGTACATCACCGCGACGCGGTCGCAGCAGCCGATCAGCTCCTCGTAGTCGGTGCTGTAGAGCAGGATCGCCACGCCCTCCTCGGCCAGACGGCGGAGCAGGCGGTAGATCTCCTGCTTGGTGCCGACGTCGATGCCGCGGGTGGGGTCGTTGAGCAGGATGACGCGCGGCTTGGTCATCAGCCATTTCGCGATCACGACCTTCTGCTGGTTCCCGCCCGACAGCGTCGAGACCGCGTCCCCGACCGCGCCGGCCTTGATGCGCAGCGCCGCCATGCCCTCGTTCACGGCGCGCTCGACCCGCGGCCCGTTCAGGAAGGGGCCGACCGTCAGGTCGTCGAGCGAGGCGGCCACCAGATTGTCCGCGATGGACATCGGCAGCATCAGCCCCTCGGTCTTGCGGTCCTCCGGGATCAGCGCCATGCCGACGGCGCCCGCGCGCGCCTGCGCCGGAGAGCCCGGCCGCGTCGGCGCGCCTTCGAGCAGAACCTCGCCCTCGACGCCCTTCAGCACGCCGAACAGGCCCAGCAGCAGCTCCTTCTGCCCCTGCCCGTCGAGGCCGCCAAGGCCCACGATCTCGCCGCGCCCCACAGTCAGAGATACGCCGTTCAGCCGCCCCTCCCAGCGCAGGTCGCGCAGCTCCAGCACCGGCTCGGCCTGCGGCGGCGGGCGGCGCGGCGGGAAATGGGCGGTGATCTCGCGCCCGATCATCATCTCGACGATCTCGGCGTCCGTCCGGGCGCCTTGGGCGAAGGTGTCGATGTGGCGGCCGTTGCGGAACACCGAGCAGGTGTCGCACACCGCCTCGATCTCGTGCATCCGGTGCGAGATGGTCACGATGGCGAGCCCGTCGTCGCGCAGCCGCCGCAGCACCGCGAACACCCGGTCGACGTCCGCCGCGGTCAGCGCCGAGGTCGCCTCGTCGAGGATCAGCAGTCGCGGGTTCTTCGCCAGCGCCTTGGCGATCTCGACCATCTGGCGGCGCGACAGCGGCAGGTCGCGCACCCTCAGGCGGGGGTCGACGTCCTCGCAGCCGATGCGGGCCAGCGCGGCCTCGGCGATGCGGCGCTGCGCGCGGCCGTCGATCATGCCGAAGCGGCGGGGCGGGTCGGCGATGCAGATGTTGTCGGCGACGCTGAGGTCCTGCAGCAGCGACAGCTCCTGGAAGATGCACACCACGCCGGCGGCGTTGGCCGCGGCGGGGCTGGCGAAGCGGATGTCGCGGCCCTGCAGCGTCATGCGCCCTGCGTCCGGCCGCACGACGCCCGCCATGATCTTGATGAGCGTCGATTTTCCCGCGCCGTTCTCGCCGAGCACGGCGTGGATCGAGCCGAGCCGGCAGGCGAAGTCCACCGCGTCGAGCGCCGTCACGCCGCCATAGCGCTTGGTGACGCCCTCAAGCGCCATGAGCGGCGCCGCGACCTCGTCGGCGCCAGCCTGCGCCGTCGCGCTGTCGTCACGCATGGGATGCTCCGCCTTCGAGCGCGCGACGCCCGAGCGAGGGCGCCGCGCAGACCCGTTGCAGGATCAGTTCACGTTGTCCGCCGACTTCGCCATGATCTCGCGGGCGGTGATGTTCACGCCGCAGGGCGGGAACTCGTTGACCGTGAAGAAGTTGTCGGTCAGGTCGGGCCAGTAGTTCACGTCGGCCACAAGCTCGTCGTAGCGGGCGTAGGGGATCGGGACGGAGATCAGCTGCGGCAGCACCTCGCCGTCCAGCGCCGCCAGCGCGGCCTTCATGGCGATGGCGACCATGCCGGGCGACTGGCCGATGGAGATCGCCTTCAGCCCCTTCGGGCCGAGCTCGGCGACCATCTTGCGAAAGCCGTTCTCGGCCTCGCCGGCCATCGGCACCAGATCGTGCCCGGCGTCGATCATCGCGCGCAGCGCGCCCGTCGTGCCGCCCTGCACGACGACGCCGTCGAAGCGGCCATGCACCGCGATGGCGTCGGCGGTGACCTTCTGCGCCGTGCCGTCGTCCCAGTTGCCGACGACCTCCACGATCTCCCAGTCCCCGGTCGGCTCGAACACCTCGCGGAAGCCGATGTGGCGGTCGCGGTCCACCGAGTTGCCGGGCAGGCCGCGCACCTCGAGGATCTTGCCGGACCGCTGGTCGCCGAGCTGCTCGTCGAGCCAGCGGCCGTACATCCGGCCCATCTCGAGCTGGTCCTCGTTGACCTGCATCACCTTGTCGGTGTCGAGCACGTTGTCGAAGGGCACCACCACCACGTCGTTCCGGTCGGCGAGGCGGATGACGCGGTCGAAGCCCTCGGGGCTGACGGCGATGGTGACGATCGCGTCGTAGCCCTGATTGATGAAGTCCTCGATGGCGCCGAGCTGCGCCGCCACGTCGGTGCCGGTCGAGACGACCTTGAAGTTGCCGATGCGCTCGGCGACGCCGGGCTGCTCGGCGTAGGCCTTGGCGGTCTGGATCATCTGGATGCGCCAGGTGTTGCCGACGAAGCCGTTGACGATGGCGATGTCGTGGGGGCCCTCGCGCGCCTCCCACTGCAGATGCTTCACCTCGGCGCTCCACGGCGCGAAGCAGCCCGGGTCCGCGCCGGGCCCTGCGACAACTTCCGGACCGGCCTGCGCGCCGAAGGCGACGCCCGCCGCGACCAGCGCGGCGAAACTGCGAATGAGCATTGTTCTCTTCCTCCCGACTTCACGTGATCTCTCGGTAGACCCGACGTCGCGTGCTGCGCTGTTTCGCGCTTGGGGCGATGGTTAAGCAAAATAACGCCGTAGGGAAGCGAATTCCGGCGCCGGGCGAGGCGGCGGCCCCGCGCCCGCGGCCAGTCAGTCGCCGCGCCTCGCCAGTTCGTCCCCGCCTTGCCAGTTCGTCCCCGCCCCGCGATGCTCGCCGAAACGATCGCGAGGGGGAACGTCATGCTGGATCCGTGCTTTGAAGTGATCGACCCGCGGTTTCGCCGCTACGTGCTGCCGAACGCGCATGTGGACGGCCTCTACGCCGGCACGCGCTGGGCGGAGGGCCCGGCCTACTTCCCTGCGGGACGCTGCCTCGTGTGGTCGGACATCCCCAACGACCGGCTGCTGCGCTGGGACGAGACGAGCGGCGCCGTCTCGACCTTCCTGCAGCCGGCGCGCAACCAGAACGGCCACACGGTCGACCTGGAGGGCCGGCTCGTCGCCTGCGAGCATGGCGGGCGCTGCGTGAGCCGCATCGAGCATGACGGCTCGTCGACCGTCCTCGCCGCCGCCTGGCGCGGCAAGCGACTCAACTCGCCGAACGACGTCGTCGTCGCCTCGGACGGCGGCGTCTGGTTCACCGACCCGACCTACGGCATCGACAGCGACTACGAGGGCGACGCGGCGGAGAGCGAGATCGGCGCGAGCCACCTCTACCGCATCGACCCCGCCACCGGCGAGGTCGCGGCGATGGCGACGGATTTCGTGAAGCCGAACGGGCTGGCCTTCTCGCCGGACGAACGCATCCTCTACGTCGCCGACACCGGGATGACCCATGTCGAGAACGGCCCGCGCCACATCCGCGCCTTCGACGTCGGCGCGGACTGGCGGCTGAGCGGCGGCGACGTGCTCACGACCTGCGACGTCGGCCTCTACGACGGCTTCCGGGTCGACGTCGACGGCAACATCTGGACGTCGGCCGGCGACGGCGTGCACTGCGTCACGCCGGGCGGAGAGACCATCGGCAAGATCCTGCTCGACGAGGTGGTCGCCAACGTCGAGTTCGGCGGGCCGAAGCGCAACCGGCTCTTCATCTGCGCGACGACCACGCTCCGGGCGGTCTATCTCAACGTGCGCGCCGCCGCCCGGCCCTGACCGAGCGACCGCAGGCCGGGCGGTCAGGGCCGGGCGGTCAGGGCCGGGGCGCGGCGCGCGCCCGGCTCGCACCGCCCCGGCTTGACAGGCCCCCGGCCATGTCGCCCCTTCGAAGCGTCGCGACAGGGAACCGCCATGAGCCAATTCGACGCCGAGCTGAAAGCGCGCCTCGTGCGCTACTGCGCCATCGACAGCCAGTCCGACATCGACAGCGCCTCCACCCCGTCCACCGCCTGCCAGCACGCCATGCTCGACCTTCTGGCGGAGGAGCTGACCGCCATGGGCGCGGCAGAGGTGACGCGGGCCGGCTACGGCGCCGTGCTCGCGACCGTCCCCGGAACGGCGGACGGGCCGACCATCGGCCTGCTCGCCCATGTCGACACCGCGCCGCAGTTCAACGCGACGGGCGTGAGGCCGAGGGTGATCGAGGGCTATGACGGCGGCGTGATCGGCTTCCCCGACGACCCCGAGCTCGCGCTCGACCCCGCGGCCTTTCCCTATCTCGCGACGAAGACCGGCGACGACATCGTCACCGCGTCGGGGCTGACGCTGCTGGGCGCCGACGACAAGTCCGGCGTCGCCATCGTCATGACCGCCGCGCGTCACCTGCTGGAGAACCCGCAGATCGGGCGGCCGAAGATCCGCGTCGCCTTCACCACGGACGAGGAGATCGGCCGCGGCGTCACCGCGCAGCTCGCCGCCGACCTCGCCGTCGACTTCGCCTACACGCTCGACGGCGGCGAGCTGGGGGAGATCACCTACGAGACCTTCTCGGCCGACTACGCCGTCGTCACGGTCGCCGGCGTCTCGATCCATCCGGGCGACGCGAAGGGCAGGCTGGTGAACGCCGTCCACCTCGCCGCGAAGATCGTCGGCGCCCTGCCGCAGGCGACGCTGACGCCCGAGACGACCGAGGGGCGCGAGGGCTTCATCCACATCTCCGACGTCAAGGGCGGCGCAGCGCGAACCGAGCTGCGCCTCATCCTGCGGGATTTCGAGCTGGAGGGGTTGCAGGCCAAGGGCGCGCTGCTGCGCCGGGTGTGCGAGGCCGTCGCCGCCAGCGAGCCGCGCGCCGAGATCGCCTGCACGATCACGCCGCAGTATCGCAACATGCGCTACTGGCTGGAGCGGGACATGACGCCGGTCGAGCTCGCGCGCCGCGCGCTGGCCGACCTCGGCGTTCCCGAGCGCTCGGTCCCGATCCGCGGCGGCACGGACGGTTCGCGCCTGACGGAACTCGGCGTGCCCTGCCCCAACCTCTTCACCGGGATGCAGAACGTCCACGGGCCGCTCGAATGGGTCTCGGTGCGGGACATGGCGCAGGCGACCGCGCTGTGCCTGCGCATCGCGGAGCGCGCCGCAGACGCCCCGCCGCTCGGCGCCTAGAGCGTCGCCAGGAATCAGTCTCGTTCAGCGACGAGAAAGTCGCGCGAGGGCAGCCCGGTTCGGCGCAGCCGCGGCGCGGGGGCTCAGGCGGCGCGCTGGGCCAGCGCGCCCGAGAGCGTCGCGACGAAGGCGTCCACCTCCGCCTCGGTCGTCGCCCAGGAGCAGACGAGCCGGCACTGCAACAGCTCGTCGTCCGGTCCCTCAAGGCTCTGGTCGCCCGGCCAGAGGTAGTAGAGCGCGCCGGCCTCCTGCAGCGCCCGGTGGCCGCGGCGCGGGAAGCGCGGGAACATCATGTTGGCGCCCATGGGAGCGTCGATCGCCACGCCCGGCACGGCGCGCAGGCCGGCCGCCAGCCGGTCGGCCATGGCGTTGGCCCGCCCCGCCAGACGCAGCCACAGCCCGTCGGTCAGGTAGGCCTCCATCTGCGCGCTCATGAAGCGCATCTTCGACCAGAGGTGCCCGCCGCGCTTGCGCCGCAGCTCGAACTCCCACGCCTTGTCCCAGGCCGCGCCGCCCTCGAACAGGATCACCGCCTCGGCGCAGATCGCGCCGTTCTTGGTGGCGCCGAGGCACAGCGCGTCCACGCCCGCACGCCAGGTGAGGTCGGCCGGCGAACAGCCGAGCCGCGCGAGCGCGTTGGCGAAGCGGGTGCCGTCCATGTGGACGGGAACGCCCGCAGCCTTCGCCATGCCGGCCAGCGCCGCCACCTCGTCGGGCGCATAGGCGGCGCCGAGCTCGGTCGCCTGCGTCAGCGACAGCGCGCCCTTCTGGACGTTGTGCACCCCGGCGCGCGCGGTGAAGCGCAGCGCGTCCGACAGCGCGTCCGGGGCGATCTTCGCCGCCTCGCCGCGCAGCAGGGTGAGCTTGGCGCCGCCGGTGTAGAACTCCGGCGCGCCGCACTCGTCCTCCTCCACATGGGCCTTCTGGTGGCAGTAGACCGTGGCCCAGGGCGGGCAGAGGCAGGCCAGCGCCAGCGCGTTGGCCGAGGTGCCGGTGGAGACGAGGAACACCTTCGCCGGCTTCTCGAAGACCTCCGTCACCAGCGCCTGCAGCCGCCCGGTCGCCGGGTCGGCGCCATAGGGCCGCGCGGCGCCGGCGTTGGCCTCGGCCATCGCGGCCATGATCTCGGGCGCGCAGGCGGCGATGTTGTCGCTTGAGAAAAGCATCAGGGGAACCCCGGTATCACGTGATCTTCGTAGTCTTCTTCATGGACCTCGTACTCCGGCACGGTCCAGCCCCGCGCCGAGACGCCGGCGGCGTGCGCGCCGGCCGGATCGCCGCTGACGAGCGGGTGCCACTCCGGCAGGTCGCGGCCCTCCGCCAGCAGGCGATAGGCGCAGGTGCGCGGCATCCACCGCGCCGCCTCGCCGATCGTCTCGGGCGTCAGCCGCACGCAGCCCGGCACCAGCACGCTGCGCAGCGCGTAGGAGGCGCAGCGGCAGGTGTCGGCGTCCAGCAGGCGACAGGCGATGCGGGTGTAGACGACCTCGCCGTCGTCCTCGTCCTCGAGCTTGACTAGGCAGCACAGGCCGCAGCCGTCGCACAGGCTCTCCCACTCGTCCTGCGACATCTGGTCGAGGCGCTTGGTCCGCCAGAAGGGCGCGCGCGCCGTTTTCGCGATGGTCCTGCTCATGCCTCATGCTAGCAGGCCGCGCGCCCCCGCGCGACCGCGGCGAAGCGCGCGCCGCGACGGCGGGGCCGGGGCCCGCCCCGGCTTCAGGCGCGCGCGGCGACGAGCTGGCGCCGCGGGGATCTGGCGGGCGGCTCGCCCTCCTGCCGCGCGCGCAGGGCCGCGGCGACCGTGCGGATCAGCCCGCCGGGCTCGAACGGCTTCTGGAGATAGCCGTCTGCCCCGGCCATCACGAAGGACGACTCCGCCAGTTCCGCCGCATCGGCCGACATCGCGATGATCGCGGAGGGCGCCTGGCGCTCGCAGCCTTCGAGACGGCGGATCTCCAGCGTCGCCTCGACCCCGCTCAGCCCCGGCATCCGACCGTCGAGCAGGATCGCGTCAAACCGCCGCGTCGCCGCGAGCGCCACCGCGTCCACCCCGTTGTCGACGCAGGTCACCCGCGCGCCCACCGGGCTCAGCAGCAGGTCCACGACGCGCCGATTCGCCTCCACGTCGTCGGCGATGAGGATTTCCGGGCGCATCCGCTCAAGGAACTCCCGGTCCGCCGCGATGTGGCCGCGCAGCGCGCAGGGCTCCGCGACCTCGCTCCGGCCGGCGTCGCCAATGCCGACGAGGCGCGGGCGCGCCCGCGAGGCGGCGACGCGCGCGGCTTCGGGCAGGTCGCACTCCACGAGGAACCGCGACCCCGCGCCCGGCGCGCTCTCGACCGAGACGCCGCCGCCCAGCATCCGCATGATGTCGCGCGAGATCGACAGCCCCAGCCCGGCGCCCGCATGGTCGTGCGCAAGACCGGCGCCGGAGGTGCTGTAGGGCTCGAACACCTCCGCGACGAACTCGGGCGCCATGCCGACGCCGGTGTCGGAGACGGTAAGCTTCATGCGCCGGCGGCCGTCCGCCGCCGGCGGCTCGACCACCCAGGCCACCGCGACGCCGCCGCGCTCGGTGAACTTGATCGCGTTGGAGAGCAGGTTGCTCAGCACCTGCCGCAGCCGCGCCTGATCGCCGACCAGCACGGGGTCTTCGGGGCCGCCGCCGCAGATGAGCTCCAGTCCCTTGGCCGCGGCGCGATGGGAGAAGAGCCGCGTCGTGGTGGAGCAGAGCGCGCCGAGCTGGAACGGCGCCGCCTCAACCGCCGGGGCCGAGGCCCCTTTCCGCGTCGCCTCCAGCATGTTGTTGACCATGTGCAGCAGCGACGAACCGGCGTCGCTCAGCGCGTCCACCACGGCCCGCTGCTCCGCCGTCAGCGACGACTGGGACAGCGCCTCGGCGAGGCCGAGAATGCCCGTGAGAGGCGTGCGCACCTCGTGGCTGACATAGGCCAGCGTCCCGATGTCGCGCCCGGCGCCGGCCTCGGCGGTCACGTCGAGAAGGGCGCTGGAATACCCGTCGAGATTGTCGGCCTCGTCCCGCCACACCTGAGTCTGGTCGAATATCTGCCTCATTTCGCCAGATTTCGCCTTAATTGCGTAGCGTCTGGTCACCGCGCAGTCGGCGCCGACGCCCTCGTCGGGAGAGAACGGGCGGTCGCCCGGCGCGGCGCCGACCAGCGCGCTCCAAGCAACCGCGCCGGAGAGGAACTCCTCGGCAGTGTAGCCGCAAATCTCTGAAATTTCAGGAGAAACGAAGACAAGGCGCCACGAATCGCACACGCGCCCCCATCGCATCGCAGCAGCCGGCCGGTTTTTCAGCGCGCCCATGTCACGTCGAAGCGTCTGTTCCAACCACCCATTCCTTCGACCAACCAACCCACACACGCCACCGCAACCGGCAGCGACACGAAACCTTAAAATGTGGCGAAAATCAACCTGCGGATGAGCGCGGCAGGAGTGCTAGCGCAACTTTCCCCAAAACCGTGTCCGGCGCGAAGCGCGCCGCGGCCAGCGCCATCGGCAATCCGCTCAGCGCGAACAGGGCGAGAACGTCGATGGCGCGCAATCCCAGCGCCACGCAGACCGCGACGCAGGCCGCCGACAGCACCATCGCCGCGGCGTCCACCACGTTGGAGCAGGCGATGAAGCGCGCCCGCTCGGCCTCGGGCGCCTCGGTCTGCAGCACGGCGTTGAGCGGCGTGACGTAGATCCCCGCGAAGGCGGCAAGAAGCGCGAAATCCGCCAGCACCCGCAGGCCGGCGAAGCTGGAGAAGAACGTCGCCCGGTCGACCAGCCCCGCGCCGGGGGCCGGCGCCGCCGCCGCGCTCGCGAACCACAGCTCCACGGCCATGACGGCGATGCCGATCGCGCCGATCGGGGCGAGGTTCACGCTCACGACGCCGCCGTTCAGGCGGTTTGACGACATCGCGCCCGCCGCCACCCCCACCGAGAACGCCGTCAGCAGCACCGTCAGCACGCTCTCGTCGGCGCCCAGCC
>CAYGUQ010000061.1:0-12951 GCA_964352995.1 uncultured Rhodobacterales bacterium | reverse complement strand
TCGGCACCTTCATGGACATGTCGCCGCTGATCGTCATCACCACGCCGATCTTCCTGCCGGTGGCGACCGCCTTCGGCGTCGACCCGGTGCATTTCGGCGTGATCATGGTGCTGAACCTCGGCATCGGCCTCTGCACGCCGCCGGTGGGGGCCGTCCTCTTCGTCGGCTGCGCCGTGGGCGGGATCGGCGTGGGGAAGGTCATGCGCACGATCTGGCCCTTCTACCTAGCGGCCTTCGCGACGCTGATGGCCGTCACCTACATCCCCGCTCTTTCCCTGTGGCTGCCCTCGGTGTTCCGATGACCGCATATCCCGAAGTCCGGGCCGACCCCGGCGTGACGCGCCAGGTGCTGGCCGACCATCCCGGCCTGATGGTCGTGGCCTTCCGCTTCGCCCACGCCGGCGCCGAGGGGAAGCTCCACCGCCACCCTCACGTCCAGTCCACCTACGTCGCCTCCGGCCGCTTCCGCTTCACCGTGGGCGGCGCGCCGCGCGAGGTCGGGCCGGGCGACAGCTTCGTCGTCGACGGCGACGTCGAGCACGGCTGCGTCTGCCTTGAGCCCGGCGAGCTGATCGACAGCTTTTCGCCGCGCCGCGACGATTTCCTCTGAAGAAGGGCCTACCCATGCTGACCGTCGAGACCCGCCACGCCGTCGATCCCGCCAGCGCCGAGCGCATGGGCACCGAGGCGCTGCGCGGCGCATTTCACGCCGGGGGGCTGTTCCGCGACGGCGAGATCCGCCTCGTCTACACCCATTACGACCGCATGATGCTGGGCGGCGCGACGCCCGCCGGCGGCGCGCTCACGCTCGACCATGTCGCGCAGACCGGCACGGCGAGCGTGCTCGACCGGCGCGAGATGGCGGTGGTCAACATCGGCGCGGCCGGCGCGGTCGCCGCCGGCGACGAGTCCTTCGCGATGGAGAAGGGCGACGTCGTCTACATCGGCATGGGCGCCGGCCCGGTGACGTTCTCGGGCGAGGGGCGCTTCTACATCCTCTCCGCGCCCGCCCACCGCGCGATCCCCGCGCGCCTCGTGCGCCTCGCCGACGCGGTGAAGCTCAGGCTCGGCTCGGCGGAGGCCGCCAACGAGCGCACCATCTGCCAGTTCATCGTGCCGGAGGCCGGCCCGTCCTGCCAGCTCGTCGTCGGCTACACCCGGTTCGAGCCCGGTTCGGTCTGGAACACCATGCCCGCGCACCTGCACGATCGGCGGATGGAGGCCTACCTCTACTTCGACCTCGCCGACGACGCGCGCGTCTTCCACATGATGGGCCGGCCGGAGGAGACGCGGCACATCGTGATGCGCAACGAGGAGGCCGTGCTCTCCCCGGCATGGTCGATCCACTGCGGCGCCGGCACCGGCCCCTACACGTTCATCTGGGCGATGGCCGGCGACAACGTCGACTACCGCGACGTCGACATGGTGGCGATGGAGGCGCTGGCGTGAGCCGCTTCTCGCTTGAGGGCCGCCGCGCGCTGGTGACCGGCGCGAACGCGGGCATCGGGCAGGCCGTCGCCGTCGCGCTCGCCGAGGCCGGCGCCTCGGTCGTCTGCGCCGGCCGGCGCACCTGCGACGAGACGCTGGCGACCATCGAGACCGCCGGCGGCCAGGCCGAGGGGCTCACGCTCGATCTCTCCGACCCGATGGCGGCGAAGGGCGTCTTCGAGGGCGCCGGCTTCGACATCCTCGTCAACAACGCCGGCATCATCCGCCGCGCCGACAGCGTCGACTACGCCGAGGTCGACTGGGACGACGTGATGGACGTCAACCTCAAGGCGCTGTTCTTCACCTGCCAGGCCTTCGCCAAGGCGCTGTTCGCGCGGGGCGCCCGCGGCCGGATCGTGAACGTCGCCTCGCTGCTCTCGTTCCAGGGCGGCGTCCGCGTGCCGGCCTACACCGCCGCCAAGCACGGCGTGGCGGGGCTCACCAAGATCCTCGCCAACGAATGGGCCGGCCGCGGGGTCAACGTGAACGCCATCGCGCCGGGCTACATCGAGACCGCCAACACCGCGGCCCTGCGGGCCGACCCCGAGCGCTCCAAGGCGATCCTCGACCGCATCCCGGCCGGCCGCTGGGGCCGCGCCGAGGACATCGGGGGAACCGCCGTGTTCCTGTGCTCGCCGGCCGCCGACTACATCCACGGCGCGGTGCTGAACGTCGACGGAGGCTGGCTTGCCCGCTGAGCCCCTGCGCCGCGCAGGCCCCGCCCCCCGCGTCGGGATCGTGCATCTCGGCCTCGGCGCCTTCTTCCGCGCCCACGGCGCCGTCTACCTCGCCGAGGCGATGGCGGCGTCCGGCGGCGACGGGGCCGGCGACGGGGCCAGCGACGGGGCTCGCGACTGGGGCGTGCTCGGCGTCTCGCTGGTCAGGCCCGACATGCGCGACGCGCTGGCGCCGCAGGGCTGCGTCTACACCGCGCTCGAACTCGGCCCCGACGGCGAGACGGCGCGCCGCGTCGAGAGCGTCGCCGGCGTGCTGGTCGCGCGCGAGGACCCCTCGGCCGTACTCGACGCGATGGCCGACCCCGCCGTGCGCATCGTCACCCTCACCGTCACCGAGAAGGGCTATCGCCACGAACCCGCCACCGGCGCGCTCGACCTCGGTCACCCCGACATCGTCCATGACGTCGCCGAGCCCCTCCCCGTATCGGCGCCCGGCTTCCTCGTGCGCGCGCTGGAGCGCCGCCGCGCCGCCGGCGTCGCGCCCTTCACCGTGCTCTGCTGCGACAACTTGCCCGAGAACGGCAGCGTCGTGCGCGGCGTCGTCCTCGCGCTCGCCCGCCGCATCGACCCCGGTCTCGCGGACTGGATCGCCGCCGAGGGCCGCTTCCCCTCCAGCATGGTCGACCGCATCGTCCCGGCGACGACGCCCGCCACCGTCGCCCGCGTCGCCGAGCTGACCGGCCTCATGGACGCCGCGCCCGTCCAGCATGAGCCGTTCCGCCAGTGGGTCGTCGAGGACGCCTTCGTCGGCGGCGCCCGGCCCGACCTCGCCGCCGCCGGGGTCGAAATGGTGGCCGACGTCGGCCCCTACGAGCGCATGAAGCTGCGGATGCTGAACGGCGCCCACTCCGCCCTCGCCTATCTCGGCTATCTCGCCGGGCGCGAAACCGTCGCCGAGGCGATGGCGGACCCGGTTCTCGCCGCCTTCGCCCGCCGGCTCTGGCGCGACGAGATCATCCCCGTGGTGGACGCCCCGCCCGGCGTGGACCTCGCCGCCTACGCCGAGGCGCTGGCGACGCGCTTCGCCAACCCCGCGATACGCCACCGCACCTGGCAGATCGCGATGGACGGCAGCCAGAAGCTGCCCCAGCGCCTGCTCGGCTCGCTGGAGGGGAACCTCTCGGCGGGGCGGCCCGCGCCGGGCCTCGCCTTGGCGGTCGCGGCGTGGATGCGCTATGTCGGCGGCGTCGACGAGGCCGGCGCCCCCATCGACGTGCGCGACCCGCTCGCCGACCGGCTGCGGGCGCTGAGCGACGGGGCCGGGACGCCGCAGGCCAAGGCCGAGGCGCTGCTCTCGGTCGCGGAGGTCTTCCCCCCTGCGCTGGCGAGCCGCCTCTCGGAGCCGGTGGGCGCGGCCTACGCCCGACTGATCGAGGTCGGCGCCCGGCGCGCCGCCGCCGACGTGACGGAGACCGCCCGATGATCGAAAGCTGGCGCTGGTACGGCCCGCTCGACCGCATCTCCCTGCCCGAGATCGCCCAGACCGGCGCCGCCGGCATCGTCACCGCGCTGCACGAGATCCCCTATGGCGAGGTCTGGCCGCGCGAGACCATCGCCGCGCGCCGCGCCGAGATCGCCGCCGCCGGCTTCGACTGGGTCGCGGTCGAGAGCCTGCCGGTCCACGAGAACGTCAAGCGCGGCGAGGGCGACCTCTCCTCCCTCTTCGCCAACTACCGCCAGTCCCTCGCCAACCTGGCCGCCGAGGGGCTGCGGACGATCTGCTACAACTTCATGCCCCTGCTCGACTGGACGCGCACCGACCTCGCCCACCCGCTGCCGCGCGGCGGCACCTGCCTGCGCTTTTCCGCCCCCCGAATGGCCGCCTTCGAGATCCACATGCTGGAGCGCGAGGGCGCCGAGGCGGACTATGCGCCCGAGGCGCTGGCCGCCGCCGAGGCCTGGGCGCGCGCGTCGACCGCCGAGGACCGCGCGACGCTGCTCAGGTCCATCATGGCGGGCCTGCCCGGCGCCTACGCCCGCTACGACGTCGCCGGCCTGCGCGAGGCGCTCGCCGCATGGCGAGGGGTCGACCGCGAGGCCCTGCGCGCCAGCTACCGCCGCTTTCTGGAGGAGGTCGTCCCCGCGGCGGAGGAGCTGGGGATGCGCCTCTGCGTCCACCCCGACGACCCGCCGCGGAACATCCTCGGCCTGCCGCGCATCGTCTCCTCGGCGGAGGACGTCGACTGGGTGCTGAACGCCGTCGACGCGCCCGCCAACGGCGTGACGCTCTGCTCCGGCTCGCTGGGGGCGAACCCGGCGAACGACGTGCCGGCCATCGCCCGCGCCGTCGCCCCGCGCATCCACTTCGCCCACCTGCGCAACGTGCGGAAGGACCCCGACGGCAGCTTCGAGGAGGCCGACCACCTCGGCGGAGACACCGACATGGTGGCTTTGGTCGCCGCGCTGATCGCCGAGGAGGGCCGCCGCCGCGCCGAGGGCCGCGAGGACGCCGCCATCCCCTTCCGCCCCGACCACGGCCACGACCTGCTGGGAGACGCCGACCGCGCCGCCCACCCCGGCTACCCCCTCATCGGCCGGATGCGCGGCCTCGCCGAGCTCCGCGGCGTCGCGCAGGCCGTGACGCGGCTGGGCGCGGTCGGCTAGGGACGGCGCGCGCGAGCGGCGGCGCGAACCGGCGGGAGGGCGCGGCCCGCGCCAGCCGGCCGGGCTTCAAACCCGCCGCCCGGCGCGCTAGCGTCGTCGTCATGTTCCTGAACTTCTTCCTCTCGCTCCGGGCCGCCGGGGTGCCCGTGTCGCTGCGCGAGCATCTCGCGCTGATCGCGGCGACGCGCGCCGGGCTCGCCGACTACGACGTCGAGGGCTTCTACCACCTCGCCCGCGCGGCGCTGGTGAAGGACGAGCGGTTCTACGACCGCTTCGACCGCGTCTTCGCCGAGGCGTTTAAGGGGCTGGAGGCCGTCGCCGGCGCCGACCCCGCCGCGCCCCGCGCCATCCCCGAGGAATGGCTGCGTCGCCTCGCCGAGAAGCACCTGACGCCGGAGGAGAAGGCCGAGATCGAGGCGCTCGGCGGCTGGGACAAGCTGATGGAGACGCTGGCGGAACGGCTGCGCGAGCAGCAGGGCCGCCACCAGGGCGGCTCGAAGTGGATCGGCACCGCCGGAACCTCCCCCTTCGGCGCCTACGGCTACAACCCCGAGGGCGTGCGCATCGGGCAAGCCGAAAGCCGCCACCGCCGCGCCGTGAAGGTGTGGGACCGGCGCGAGTTCCGCGACCTCGACGGCGACGTCGAGATCAACACCCGCTCCATCAAGATCGCCCTGCGCCGCCTGCGCCGCTGGGCGCGCGAGGGCGCCCATGAGGAGCTCGACCTCGACGGCACCATCCGCGCCACCGCCGAGCAGGGCTACATCGACGTGCGCACCCGGCCCGAGCGCCGCAACGCCGTCAAGGTGCTGCTGCTGCTCGACGTCGGCGGCTCGATGGACGACCATGTCGAGACGGTGGAGCAGCTCTTCTCCGCCGCCCGCTCGGAGTTCCGCAACCTCGAGCACTTCTACTTCCACAACTGCCTCTACGAAGGCGTCTGGCGCGAGAACCGCCGCCGGCGCGAGGACGTGACGCCCACCGACGAACTGCTGCGCACCTACGGGCCCGACTGGCGCTGCGTGCTCGTGGGCGACGCCTCGATGTCGCCCTACGAGATCATCCAGCCCGGCGGCTCGGTGGAGCACTGGAACGCCGAGGCCGGCGCGGTCTGGCTGGAGCGCGCCTTCGCCCGCTGGCCCTCCCATGTCTGGATCAACCCGGTCCCCGAGCGGGACTGGGGCTGGACCCAGTCGATCCAGATCATCCGCCGCCTCTCGGCCGACCGCATGTTCCCCATGACCCTCGACGGCCTCGACCGCGCCATGCGCGCGGCGAGCCGCTGACGCGCCAGCGCCGCGCTCAGCTCTCCTCCGCCGTCCTCGGCGTGCGCAGGGCCTGCGCGTAGACGTTGACGATCAGCGCCGCGAGCAGGATCAGCCCGCGGATCAGGATCTTGAGGAAGCTGTCGATCTGGATGTGGTCGAGCCCGTTGTTCAGCACCCCCAGCACCAGCAGGCCGATGACCGTGTTGCCGATGCCGCCGCGCCCGCCGAAGAGGCTGGTGCCCCCCACCACCACCGCCGCGATGGCGTCGAGCAGGTAGGTGTCGAACTGCGTCTGCTGGGCCGAGCCGAAATAGGCCACGCCCAGCATCCCCGCCACGCCCGAGCACATCGCCCCGATCACCAGCACCGAGCCGATCACGAAGCGCACGTTGACGCCGGAATACTCCGCCGCCTCGCGGTTGCCCCCGACCATGTACACGTAGCGGCCGAAGCGGGTGTAGGTCAGCACCAGATGCGCCGTAACCAGAAAGACCAGCGCCACCACGATGCTGGCGCGTATCCCGAAGATCGAGCCCGAGCCGAGGAAGGTTATCGCATCGGGGAAGTTGTAGGCGATCTGCCCCCGCACCAGCATCGCCGAGACGCCGTTGGCGATCTGCATCATCGCCAGCGTCATGATGAAGGAGGGGATGCCGATCACGGTCACCCCGAAGGCCGTGGTCAGCCCGATGGCGAAGCAGGCCGCCAGCGTCAGCACGATGGCGAGGATCCCGTGCACCGGCAGGTTGTCGATGTTCACGTATTCCGGCTGGAGCGTGAAATACGCCACGATGATGCCCACGGCGTTCGCCACCGCCGCCACCGACAGGTCGATCTCGGCGGTCAGGATCACGAATGTCAGCCCCACCGCGATGATCGCCGTCAGCGATATCTGGCTGAGGATGTTCATGAAGTTGGCGACCGTCAGGAACGACGAGGAGGTCGAGGAGAAGAACGCCACCATCGCGATCAGCACGATCACCGGCGCGATGTTGCGCAGCTGCCCGAGCAGGAAGCCCATGGCGGCGTTGCGCCGGGGCGGGCGGCTCTCGGCGGTCGAACTCATCTTCGCGTCTCCCGGGAAATCATGCGGCGGCGAGCAGGTGGGACTTGTCGATGCGGCCCCGGCTGAGCGAGAGGGTCGCGGCGCCCTTGCGCATCACGACGACGCGCTCGGCGAGCGTCAGGATGGTCTCCGGCTCCGTCGAGAGCACCAGCACCGCGACGCCGCGGTCGCGCAGGGAGCGAAGGATGCGGATGACGTCCTCCTTCGCGCCGACGTCCATGCCGCGCGTCGGCTCCGACAGGATCAGAACCTTGGGCAGATGCGTGAGCCATTTCGCCAGCGCCACCTTCTGCTGGTTGCCGCCCGAGAGCGAGCCGACGGCGATGCCGGCCTGCGGCGGGCGGATCTGCAGATCGGCGATGTGGGTCTCGGCGATGCCGCGCTCCGCCTTCGGCTTCAGCCAGAGGCGGTGGATGCGGTCGAGGATGGCGATGGAGACGTTCTTGTAGACCGGCGCCTCGCGGAACAGCATCATGCGCCGGTTCTCGGGCACATAGGCCACGCCCGCCGCGCGCGCCGCGGCGGTCGAGCCGAACGAGACCGGCTCGCCGTCGATCTCGATGCGCGCGCCGGGGATGCGCCCCTTGCCGAAGAGCGCGCGCGCCAGCTCGATCTGGCCGCAGCCCATGAAGCCGTAGACGCCGGTGATCTCGCCGACGCGCAGGTCTAGCTCCAGCCCCGGCGCCCGGAGGCTCATCGCCACCGGCTTGGCGTCGTCGCCGCGCAGGTCCGCGGTCTCGCCCATGTGCAGCTCGGCCGAGCGCCGCCCGATCATGTGCCCGATCACCGCGTCCTTGGTCAGCCCGGCGACGGGCTCGGTCGTGACGCGCCGGCCGTTGCGGAACACCGTCACCCGGTCCGAGATCGCCAGCACGTCGTCGAGGAAGTGCGAGATGAACACCAGCCCGCGCCCCTCCCCCCGCAGCCGCCGCAGCACCGTGAACAGCCGCTCCACCTCCGGCGGCGAGAGCGCCGAGGTCGGCTCGTCGAGGATGAGGATGCGCGCGCCGGAGAACAGCACCCGCGCCAGCTCCACGAGCTGCTGCAGCCCCACGGGCAGGTCGCCCATCCGCGCGCGCGGGTCGAGGTCGAGGCCGAGCGACTCGATCAGCCGGCGCGCCTCGCGGTTCATCCGCGCCCAGTCCACGAGGCCGAGCCGCGCCGTCGGCTGGGCGCCGAGGAACACGTTCTCCGCCACGGTCAGCTCGGGAGCCACGGACAGCTCCTGATGGACCATGCCGACGCCGGCCGCCAGCGCCTCGCCGGGGCTGCGGAACCGCACCGGCCGCCCGTCGACCAGCATCTCGCCGCGATAGTCGTAATGCACGCCGGCGATGATCTTCATGGTGGTGGACTTGCCGGCGCCGTTCTCGCCGACGAGACCATGTATCTCGCCCGCGCGCAGGTCGAAGTCCACGCCTTCGAGCGCGACGACGCCGCCAAAGCTCTTGCCGGCGCCGCGCAGCTCCAGCAGGGGCGCCGCCGCGCCCCCGCCCGCCTGTTCCCGGTTCATCGACGGGTCAGATCAGGAAGTGCTTCTGGAGCCACAGGTGGCCCGCCGCCGTCTCCTTGGTGATCACCGGCCCGTCTGCGAGGATGAAGGACGGGATGTCCTCCCCGCGCTTCTCGCCGCCAGCGACCGCCGCGACGCCCGCCGCCACCGCCCAGCCGTGGATGCGGCAGGAGGGGTTGCGCACGGTGGCGAGCATCTTGCCCTCCATGACCGCGTTCACCGCCGGCGGCATGGCGTCGACGCCCGCGATGATGATGTCGCCGCGGCCCTTGGCGTCCATGACGCGCTTGGCGGCCAGCGCCATGTCGTCGTTGTGGAAGAAGGCCGCCTTGATGTCGCCGTGCTGGGTCAGCACCGAATCCCAGATGCGGGCGACCTTGGTCACGTCCCAGTCGGCGGGCTGCTCATCCACGAGGTGCATCTCGGGGTAGGACGCCATCACCTGCTTGAAGCCCTTGGCGCGGCCCTGCGCGCCGGAATGGCCGAGCGCGCCCTGCGTCATCACCACGTCGCCGGCCCCGCCGGCCGCGCTGAGCAGCTGCGCGGTGACGACCGAGCCCATCATCACGTTGTCGGGCGCGATGAAGGTGTGGATGTCCACCTGGCCTTCGGGGGCGACCATCGTGTCCATCGCGATGACCGGCGTGCCCTTGTCGATCATGCGGCGGATCGGGTCGGTCAGCGTGCCGATGCCGAAGGTCTGGATCGCGACGAAATCCCAGTCCTGCGCGGCCATGTTGTCGATCGAGGCGCGCTGCTTGGTGGCCGACAGCTCGCCGTCGAACCACACGACCTCGACGTTCATCAGCTTGCCCCAGGCCTCCGCGGCCTGCTTGCCCTGCGCGCACCACGTCGCCTGCAGGCCGGCGTTGGAGAAGGCGGCGCGCAGCGGGCGGCTCGACGCCTTCAGCTCCTGCGCGAGCGCGGGGTCGAAGCCGGCGCTGGCGAACAGCGCGCCCGCCATCGCGGAGGCGCCGACCGCCCGGAACAGGTCCCGACGCGACGGATCTGCGGCTGCGCCGTCCTCGGCGATGGCGTTGAGTTGCGCGTCGTCGCGCGGCGTCTTTTCTTCCATGACGTTTCGCTCCCCAGCGAAGGACCGGGCGTTTTCGCCCTGTGACGGGCCCGCCTCGGTGAGCGGCCCTCAATCGATTAAGTTACGAATCGAGTTGCGTTTCAATGCGTTTGTCGGCGCGCTTCTCGGCGCCATGGTCTAGGCCGGCGCGCCCGCGGCCGCGCCGCCGCCCGGCGCGGGGCAGCTCTCGCCCGGCGCCTCGGTCTCCAGCGTCGCATGGCCGACGGCGAAGCGCTCCGCCAGCAGGGCGCGCAGGCGGCGCTTGACCGCCGCGGCGTCGGCGCCGGGCGCCAGCGCCACATGGGCCTCCAGCGACGTGCGCGTCTCGTCGAGCCGCCACAGATGCACGTGATGCGCGCCCGCGACGCCCTCCACCCCCGCCATCGCCGCCGCGACCTCGCCAGCGTCCATCGCGTCGGGCGCCGCGTTCATCAGGATGCGCACCGCCCCGCCGATCTCGCTCGCGCCGTGCCACAGCACGTAGCCGGCGATCATCAGCGTCAGCAGCGGGTCGATCAGCGTCCAGTCCCAGATCAGGACCACCACGCCGCCCACGATCACCGCCACCGAGGAGAGCGCGTCGGCGACGTTGTGGATGAAGGCGGCGCGGATGTTCATGCTGTCCTTCGCCATCGCCCAGGTCAGCGCCGCCGTGGCGACGTCCACCGCCAGCGCCAGCCCCGCCACCGTCACCACCGTCCAGCCCTCCACCGGCTGCGGGTCGTAGAGCCGCAGCGCGGCCTCCCAGGCGAGGTAGAGGCCGATCAGGATCAGCGTCGTGAAGTTGACCAGCGCGGCGACGATCTCCGCCCGAGCCCAGCCGAAGGTCATCCGCCCGTCGGCGGGCCGGCGCGACAGCCGCCGCGCCCAGACCGCGATCACCAGCGACGCCGCGTCGGAGAGGTTGTGCAGCGCGTCGGCCATCAGCGCGAGGCTGCCCGAGAGCAGGCCGCCGACGAACTGCGCGACCGTCAGGCCGACGTTCACCGCCACCGCCAGCGCGAGCCGGCGGTCCCCCAAACCGGCCCCGCCATGCGCGTGGCCATGGCCGTGGCCGTGCCCTTGTGCGTGTCCGTGTCCGTGATCGCGGCTGTTGGCGACGAACCCGGCGTGATCGTGCGGCATGCGCCCCGCGCTCCCTGCCCGCGCGGAGACCCGGCCCCGCCGCGCCGAGCCCACCACGGTCGCCCGCCTCCCGCAAGGGGCGGCGCCGCCGCTTGCCTTCGGCCCGTCGCGCCGGAAGAGTTGCGGCCGACGCACCCCGATGCCGCTCAGGACGCCATGACCGAGTCCCCCGAAGCGCCGAGACCCGAATCACCGAGATCCGATCCGCGGACGTCGCCAACGCCCCGATCCGGGGTCGCCGCCGCCGGCGACGCCGCGCCGGCGTGGGAGATCGTCGCCCGCACGCCGACGCCGGATGAATACCTGCGCCTGCGCGCCGCCGCAGGACTGAGCGCGTTCTCGGCGGACGCCGCGCGGGAGGGGCTGAGGGGAACCCGCTTCGCCGCGCTCGCGATGCGGGAGGGCCGGGCCGTCGGCATGGCGCGGCTCGTCGGCGACGGCGGCTGCTTCTTCCAGATCGTCGACGTCGCGGTCGATCCGGCGCATCAGGGCGCCGGCGTCGGCTCGGCGCTGATGGCCGCCGTGATGGCCCATGTCGAGAGCGCGCTGCCGAGGACCGCCTATGTCAGCCTCATCGCCGACCGCCCGGCGGACAGGCTCTACGCCCGCTTCGGCTTCGCGGAGACGGCGCCCGCCTCGGTCGGCATGGCCTTCAGGGTAGGCTGAGCCCGGAGCCTGCCCTCGACAGGCGGTGCGGCCCCGTTCGGAGCCGCCCCGCCCGCTTCAGAACAGGTCCACCCGGAACGGCCGCGTGCTCCAGTAGAGCCGCGCGAGCGCCTCCAGCCGCGCCGTCCGGTCGCCCTGCGGCGCCGGCGCGCCCAGCCGCCCGGCGAGCCGCGCCATGGCCGCCTCGCTCGCCGGGCCGAAGGCGCCGTCGACCGTCAGCTTCTCGCCCATCTCGTCGATCAGCGCCTGCGCCGCCCCGTCGAGCGCCCGACCGTCCAGGCCCGCGAGCACGTCGCGCGCCGCCGCCGCCGCCTCCGCGTCGCGCAGCACGACGGTCTTGGCCGCGCGCGTCGCCGCGTCCCAGGGCTGGTAGCCGCCGGGCCGGCGGTTGGCGATGATCCAGGCCGCGTTTGCGCCGGCCCATGCGTCGCCGCGCGGCAGGCCCGCGTCGTACCACCGAACCGCCTGCGCGTAGTTCGGCCCGCCGCCGATCTGCCCGGCGTTGTAGAGCCGCGCGATGTTGCCCGGCGCGAAGGGGTGCCCGGCCTCGGACGCCTTCTCGAACCACTCCAGCGCCTGCGGCCCGTTCGGCGTCACGCCGCCGAGCCCGTTCGCGTAGACCAGCCCGAGATTGTTGAAGCCGTAGATGTCCTCCCGCGCCGCCGACTCGGCGTAGTAGCGCAGCGCCCGGTCGGGGTCGTAGTGGTCAGTCCCCTGCTCCAGGAAGAACGCGCCGAGCTCGTTCATCGCGAAGGTGTGGCCGACCTCCAGCGCCCGCATCATGAGCTGGTAGCCCTGCTCGCGCGCGCCGCTGGTCTCGCCGTAGCGCAGCAGCTGCCGGCCCAGCGCGTAGAAGGCGTAGGGGTCGCCCTGCTCCACGCCCACCGCGTAATGCGCGAGCGCCGGCTCCGGGGCGAGCACGTCGGCGCGGCCGCCGGTCAGCGCCTCCTCGCGGGCGATCATGTCGCCCAGCGCCTGCCACGCGCGCGTATGGCCGCGGTCGCGCGCCTGCTCGAACGCGGCGCGGGCTTCGGGAAAGTCGCGCGCCGCCAGCCGGGCGCGGCCGAGCTGGTAGTGGAAGCGCGCGGTCTCCGGCGACCGCGCGACCGCCGCCGCGCAGGCCGCCGTCGCCGCCTCGGGGTCGATCTCGTTGGCGTAGACCGCGACGCCGACGCCGCCGGGGTCGAGATGGTCGCCGGCCTGCGCGTCGCAGGGGTCGGCCGTCAGCGAAAGCTCCACCGCGATCGCCCCGCCCGGCGCCGCCAGTTCGAAGCGCTGGGGCGCGGCGGCCGCGTCGCTGTCGGCCACGAAGAGCAGCGGGCCGTCCGGCAGCGGCGCGCCGACGTCCAGCGGCCGGCGCGGCCCCTGCCGCGGCGCGACGGCCAGCGCCCCGCTCGCAGGCGGCGCGG
>CAYGUQ010000060.1:10207-12994 GCA_964352995.1 uncultured Rhodobacterales bacterium | reverse complement strand
GCCGCTCGGCGATCACGGCGTCTGCCGAGAGCTGCGCGGCCTGATGTCGGACCTCGCCGCCGCCGCCGCCGGCGACGCGGCTACGGCGAAGGGCGTGCTGGAGTGGCACCGCAGCCACCCGTGCTGCGCGCGCTGCGGCAAGCCCACGACAATGGAGGACGGCGGCTGGCGTCGCGGCTGCGGCGCCTGCGGCGCGAAGCACTTCCCGCGGACGGACCCCGTCGTGATCATGCTCATCCTGCACGGCGACAGCGTCCTGCTGGGGCGGCAGGCGGCCTGGCCGGAAGGCATGTACTCGCTGCTGGCGGGCTTCATGGAGCCCGGCGAGACGATCGAGGACGCGGTGCGCCGCGAGACGCTCGAGGAGGCCGGCGTTCCCGTGGGCCCCGTGCGCTACCTGTGCTCGCAGCCCTGGCCGTTTCCATCCTCGCTGATGCTCGGCTGCGCGGGGCAGGCGCTCGACGCCGCGATCCATCGCGCAGACGAGGAGCTGCAGGACGCGCTATGGGCGCCGAAGGCCGAGGTCGCCGCGTCGCTGCGCGGCGAGCCCGGCCGCTTCACGGCGGCGCGCAAGGGCGCCGTCGCCCGGGCGATACTCGAGGCCTGGGTCGCCGGCGAGGTGGAGGGCTTCTAGCCCCGCGCGCCGTAGCGCTGGATCAGCCAGATCAGCAGGCAGGCGCAGGCGACCGCGCCGATGAAGCTGCCGATCAGCGGCACCACGAAGCGCAGCACGAAGCCGCCGGCGAGCGCGCCGAGCACGCCGATGGCGATCGTCTGCGGCACGCTCATGCGCACATCCATGATGCGGGTCGCCAGCCAGCCTGCGACGGCGCCGAGCAGCGCCAGCATGATCACCGAGCCGAACATCGCGTCCTCCCTCCAGGCGTCGGCGCAGCCTATCCGCGCGGGCGCGCCGCGTCAGCCGAGACGCATGCCGGCGGGAGCGTGAAATCCGCGCAGCAGTTCGTCGGCGTCCATGGCGCCCTTGCCGGGCCGCTGCGCGCGCAGGATGCGCAGGGCGCGGCCGTCGCCGCAGGCTGCGAGCAGCCGGTCGTCGAGCAGGGTTCCCGGCGCGCCGGCGCCCGCCTCCTCGCGCGCCAGCAGCACCTTGAGACGCTCGGCGCCCGCCTCGGTCCATGCGCCGGGGGCGGGGTTCAGGCCGCGCACGAGGCGGGCGAGGGCGGCGGCCGGCGCCGACGTGTCGATGCGCGCGTCGGCCTGGTCGTTGTTGGTGGCGTTGGGCGCGGCTTCGTGGGGGTGGCGCTCGGGCGCCGCCCGCCGGGCGCCGAGCGCGATCAGCGTATCCGCGAGCAGCGGCGCGCCGAGCCGGGCGAGACGGTCCGTGAGGTCTCCGGCGGTCTCCTCGTCGCCGATGGGCGTCGCGGCCCGGGCGAGCACCGGCCCGGTGTCGAGCCCCGCCTCCATTTGCATCACGCACAGGCCGGTCTCGGCGTCACCGGCCATGATCGCGCGCTGGATCGGCGCCGCGCCGCGCCAGCGCGGCAGCAGCGAGGCGTGCAGGTTGACGCAGCCGAGCCGCGGCGCGTCGAGCGCCGGCTGCGGCAGGATCAGGCCGTAGGCGACAACCGCCGCGGCGTCGAGTTCAAGCGCGGCGAACGCGGCCTGCGCCTCTGCGTCGCGCAGCGTGGGCGGCGTGCGCACCGGCAGGCCGAGCCGCTCGGCGAGGGCGTGCGTTGCGGTGGGCTGGAGCCGCTTGCCCCGGCCGGCAGGGCGCGGCGGCTGGCTGTAGACGGCCGCGATCTCGAAGCAGCCGCGCCGCGCCAGCTCGTCAAGGGCCGTCGCCGCGAACGGCGGCGCGCCCATGAAGGCGATGCGCATCAGGCCTCCGACGCGGCCTTGGCGCGCTCCCGCTTCAGCTTCTTCATCTTCTCGGTGATCATCATGCGCCGCGCGGCGCCGAGATAGTCGATGAAGAGCTTGCCGTTGAGGTGGTCGATCTCATGCTGCACGCATGTCGCCCACAGTTCGTCGAAGCTGCGCTCGACCAGCGCGCCGTTGCGGTCGAGATAGCGCACCGTGACCGAGGCCGGGCGCGTCACCGGCGCGTAGACCTCGGGAATGGAGAGGCAGCCCTCCTCGTGCTCGTTGAGCGCCTCGGAGGCCGCCACGATCTCGGGATTGACCATCGCGACCGGCTCGGGGAGCTGGTCCTTGCCGGCGCAGTCCATCACCAGCACGCGCACGCCCACGCCGATCTGCGGCGCGGCGAGGCCGACGCCCGGCGCGTCGTACATCGTGTCGAACATGTCGTCGATGAGGCCGGTCACGACGTCGTCGACCACGGCGACGGGCGCGCAGACCTTCTTGAGCCGCGGGTCGGGGTGGATGAGGATCGGGCGCGTCGTCATGGGCGCGAGGTAGCGAGGCGGCGCCGGCCGGTCAATCCCCGGCCATGCGCATCCCTCCCCGCGCTTGCGGCCATTGCCGCCCCGCACGCCCCGCCGTAGCTTTCGTCGACCTTGGGCAGGGGAACAGCATGGCGTTCGACTTCGATCATCCGATTGACCGGCGGGGCACCCACGCCAACAAGTACGAGGCGATGGCCGCGCGCACGGGCGTGACGGCGCCCGACGGCATTCCGATGTGGGTGGCGGACATGGAGTTCGCCGCGCCGGAGCCGGTGCGCGAGCGGCTCGCCGAGGCGGTGCGCCATGGCGTCTTCGGCTATTACGGCGGCGACGAGAGCTGGCGCGCGGCGGTCTGCGGCTGGATGGCGCGGCGGCACGGCTGGGCCGTCGAGCCCGACTGGCTGACGGTCTCGCCCGG
>CAYGUQ010000060.1:9781-10197 GCA_964352995.1 uncultured Rhodobacterales bacterium | reverse complement strand
GTGTGCGCCGCGCTGAGCATGGTGGTGCAGGCGTTCAGCGCGCCCGGCGAGGGCGTCGTGGTGTTCGCGCCGGTCTACCACGCCTTCGGCGCGCTGATCCGCGCCAACGGTCGGCGCGTGGTCGAGAGCCCCATGCGGCAGGTGCAGGGCCGCTACGAGATGGATCTGGAGTCGCTCGGCGCGAACCTGCCGGCGGACGCGCGGATCGTCTTCCTGTGCAGCCCGCACAACCCCGGCGGCACGGTCTGGACGGCCGACGAATTGCGCGCCGTAGCCGCGTTCTGCGCCGAGCGCGATCTCATCCTCGTCTCCGACGAGGTCTGGCACGATCTGGTCTTCGCAGGCGCGCGGCACGTCCCCACCGCCGTCGCGGCGCCGGACGTCGCCGACCGGCTCATCACCTGCGCGGCGCACAC
>CAYGUQ010000060.1:0-9771 GCA_964352995.1 uncultured Rhodobacterales bacterium | reverse complement strand
CGAGGCCGCCTATGACGGCGGCGCGCCGTGGCTCGACGCGCTGCTCGCCTACCTCACGGTCAACCGCGACGTCTTCGCCGCGGGGGTCGCCGAGCGGGCGCCGGGCGCGCGGGTCATGCCGATGGCCGCGACCTACCTCGCCTGGACGGACTTCGGCGGCGCCGGGCTCGACGAGGCCGAGGTGATGCGCCGCCTGCGGGAGACGGCGCGGATCGGCGTCAATCCGGGCCCGAGCTTCGGAACCGGCGGGCAGGGCTGGGCGCGGTTCAACCTCGCCTGCAGCCGTTCGGTGATCGACGCAGCGCTCGACCGTCTCGGCGAGGCGTTCTCCGACCTGCGCTGACGCGGGGCGGGGGTCAGATCGGGGGCGTCTCCAGCGACGCGATGTCCTCGAGCCATGCCTCGCCCGCGGCGACCGCGCAGGACACGCCGTCGGGACGGGTGACGAGGATCGTCCAGGTGCCGGTCTCGGCGGAGGCGAAGACCTCGGTCACCGAGCCGCGGTTCTGAAGACCGGCGCCGCGACGCGTCTCGCCGTACTTCTTCTCGAGCTGCGTGACGATCTGGTCGCGCGGGGCGCAGGGCGCGGCGCCGGCGGCGTTGTCGGCGAGCGCGGGCGCGGCGAAAGGGCAGGCGAGGGCGAAGGCGGCGATGCTGGGCAGGCGCATGGAGGCTACTCCTGGCTCTGGCGCGCGCGTGTCGCTCTCGCGTCACGCGCCGCGGGTGATCTGCACTCTTGACTTCATCAAAATGTCATCGATGCAGGGTCATTACCCACAACCTGCCTGAGAGTGGCGAAGTTATCGTTAATGGCGTCGCAAACCTCCCGCAGCGCCCGATTTGAACGCGCTGCGGGAAGTACTGCTCATTACATGGTCGGAATCGAGAACTCGGCGCCTTCTTTCACGCCAGATGGCCAGCGTGACGTGACCGTCTTGGTCCGGGTGTAGAATCGGAATGCGTCCGGCCCGTGCTGATTCAGGTCGCCGAACATCGATTTCTTCCACCCGCCGAAGGTGTGATAGGCGAGAGGCACCGGAATCGGCACGTTCACGCCGACCATGCCGACATTGACGCGGGCCGCGAAGTCCCGCGCAGCGTCGCCGTCGCGGGTGAAGATCGCGACGCCGTTGCCGTATTCGTGGTCCATCGCGAGGCCGAGGCCTTCTTCGTAGGTCGCCGCGCGCACCACAGACAGCACGGGCCCGAAGATCTCGGTCCGGTAGATGTCCATGTCGCGGGTGACGCGGTCGAACAGGCAGCCTCCCATGAAGTTGCCGTTCTCGTAGCCCTGCAGCGAGAAGCCGCGGCCGTCCACCACCAGTTCGGCGCCCTGCTCCACGCCGCGGTCGACGAGGCCCTTGATGCGCGTCAGCGCCTCCGGCGTGATCACCGGCCCGAAGTCGACGTCCTCGCCGGCGGTGTAGGGGCCGACCTTCAGCGCCTCGATGCGCGGGGCGAGCTTCGCGACGAGCCGGTCCGCCGTCTCCTCGCCCACCGGCACCGCGACCGAGATCGCCATGCAGCGCTCGCCCGCCGCGCCGTAGCCGGCGCCGATCAGCGCGTCGACCGCCTGGTCGAGATCGGCGTCGGGCATCACGATCATGTGGTTCTTCGCGCCGCCGAAGCACTGCACGCGCTTACCCGCCGCGGTGCCGCGGGAGTAGACGTAGTGGGCGATGGGCGTCGAGCCGACGAAGCCGACCGCAGCGATGTCGGGGTCGTCGAGAATCGCGTCCACCGCCTCCTTGTCGCCGTTGACGACGTTGAGCACGCCCGCGGGCAGCCCCGCCTCGATCATCAGCTCGGCGAGCATCAGCGGCACCGACGGGTCGCGCTCGGAGGGCTTGAGAATGAAGGCGTTGCCGCAGGCGATGGCGGGGCAGAACTTCCACATCGGGATCATCGCCGGAAAGTTGAACGGCGTGATGCCCGCCGTCACGCCCAGCGGCTGGCGCATGGAGTACATGTCGATGCCGGGGCCGGCGCCCTCGGTGTACTCGCCCTTCAGCAGATGCGGCGCGCCGATGCAGAACTCCGCGACCTCAAGGCCCCGCTGCACGTCGCCGCGCGCGTCCGGCAGCGTCTTGCCGTGCTCGCGCGAGAGTGCCTCGGCGAGCTTGTCCATGTCGCGCTGGAGCAGTTGCACGAAGCGCATCATCACGCGCGCGCGCCGCTGCGGGTTGGTCGCGCCCCAGCCGGGCTGCGCCTTCAGCGCCGATTCCACCGCGGCGCGAACCTCGTCGCGGCTGGCGAGCGGCGCGCGCTTCTCGACGTCCCCGGTCGCTGGGTTGAACACGTCGGCGAAGCGCCCCGACCGGCCGGCGACATGCGCGCCGTCGATGAAATGCGTGAGTTCCTGCATCGTTTCCCTTTCCGCCGCCGATGGGCAGTTCGCCCGCGGCCTCCGCTCGCCAGCCTTGCGCCGCAAGCATCCGGGACTTGCGGGTTCGGCGGCTTTGCGCTGTTCATAAAGCGATTACGTCGGCGAGGTAAATCGGCTGAGCGACAGACGCCTGGGAGGGCGACGGGAAAGGCGGCGACCGCGCAAGAGGCGAGGGTTTTCCGCATATGACGACATCCGAGAGACGCAGGCGACCCGGCGGCATGTTCCGCGAACTCTGGTCGCTCGACTGGGTCCACTACGCCGCTCACCTGAAGCGACTGAGCCCCGAGGATCGGGTGTCGCGCTTTCACGGCGCCGTGAGCGATCGGCGCATCGAGGCGCACGCCCACGAGGCGCTGCGGCGGCCCGGCCGCGTGCTGGGCTGGTTCGACCGCGGCGCGCTGCGCGCGGCGGCGGAGGTCGCCCTGGCGCCGGGCGAGACCGAGGCGGAGGCGGCGTTCGAGGTCGAGCGCGACTGGCGCGGCAGGGGCGTCGGCACGGAACTCGTGGGCCGGACGCTGCTGTGGTCGCGCAATCGCGGCGCGCGCCGGCTGCTGATCCACACCACGCGGCGGAACCTGCCGATGCTGCGCGCGGCGCAGGCCAACGGCGCCGCCTTCGAGTTCGACATCGCGGACGCCGAAGGCGTGATCGCCGCCGAGGCGCCGAACCTGCGCAGCCATGCCGCGGAGGCGATGCAGGCGCTGGACGACGCCTGGCGCTGGAGCCTGCAGCGCTTCGGCGCGCGGACGATGACGCCGTTCCGCTGACGGTTCACGCTTGAAGACCGCGCGCCCCCGCGGCAATGGTCGCTAGGACCGAACCGGAAGGGGCGAGCATGGCGATTCTGATCCTGGGGCTGGCGCTGTTCTGCGCCGTCCATCTGATCCCGACCGCGCGTCCGCAGACGCGAGCGGCGCTTGCCGCCCGGTTTGGCGAGGGCGGCTTCAAGATCGGCTACGCGGCGATCTCGCTCCTCGGCCTGCTGCTCATGATCCACGGCTACGGCGCGGCGGCCGGCGGGACGATCCTGTGGTTCCCGCCGCCGTTCCTCGTCCACGTCAACAACCTGCTGATGCTCATCGCCGTCGGCATCTTCATCGCGGGCGGCTTCAAGGGGACCGTGGCGCGCGTCATCCGCCACCCCCAGCTCATCGGCGTGAAGACCTGGGCGATCGCGCATCTGCTCGTCAACGGCGACCTCAGGTCGCTCGTGCTGTTCGGCGGCATGCTCGCCTGGGCCGTCGCCAGCGTCATCCTGATCAACAAGCGCGACGGGGCGCGGGTGAAGCCTGAGCCCGCGCCGCGCACCCGCGACCTCGCGCATGCCGGCGCGACGGTCGTCGTGTTCCTCGCCGTCATGGCCGCGCACAACTGGCTCGGCGTGCGGCCGTTCCCGGGGTAGGCCGATGGCGACGCTCTATCGTTTCCTGAGCGGCGACGACGACTCCGCCTTCTGCCACAAGGTCAGCGCGGCGCTGGCGGCTGGCTGGGCGTTGCAGGGCGGGCCGACCTACGCCTTCGACGCCGCCCGGGGCGTCATGAGATGCGGTCAGGCAGTAACGAAGGACGTCGACGAAGCCTATGATCCAGCGATGAAGCTGGGAGAGCGCTAGCCCGCTGCGACAGGCGGGCGGCTTGTCCTTCCGCGCGCATCGGCCGATTGTGCGCTGCGGCGACTCGCGAGCGGGCGCCGGATCCCAGGACGCTTCGGCATCATCCGGGGCGGGCAAGGAGACGTTCATGGCAGACGTGAACCGGGGCGCACGGCCGCTTTCGCCCCATCTTTCAGTCTACAAACCCGAACTCAACATGGTGATGTCGATCATGCATCGCATCACCGGCGTCGGTCTGACGCTTGGCGCGGCGCTGGTGGCGTGGTGGCTGCTGGCGGCTGCGACGAGCGCGGAGTACTTCGCCTTCGTCGACGGGCTGATGACGTCCTGGGTCGGCGCGCTGGTGCTGATCGGCTCCACGGCCGCGCTCTGGTACCACTTCTGCAACGGCCTGCGGCATCTGGCCTGGGACGCGGGCTACGGCTTCGAGCTCGACAAGGTCGAGCGGTCCGGAAAGCTCATCGTCGCCGCGACCGCGGCGCTGACCGCGCTCACCGTCGCGCTGGTCTGAGGGGGATATCGCCATGAGCTATCAGACGCCCATGAGCCGGGTGATCGGCCTCGGCTCGGCCAAGGAGGGGGTCGGCCACTGGTGGAGCCAGCGCGTCAGCTCCATCGCGTTGATCCCGCTCACGCTGCTCGCGATCCTGCCGCTCGGCCGCGCCATCGGGGCGGGGCGCGACGCGGTGCTCGCGACCTACGCCGACCCGTTCAACGCGCTGGTCATGCTTCTGCTGATCGGCGTGACGTTCCGCCACCTTCAGCAGGGCTTGCAGGTGGTCATCGAGGACTATGTCCACCACAAGGCCTGGCGGACGGGGCTGCTGCTCGCGAATTCGGGCTTCTGCTGGATCGTGGGCCTAGCCGGCGCATTCGGCGTGGCGAAAATTGCGCTGAGCGCGTGACGCGGGCGGCCTGACGGGGAAAGACATGGCTAATTCATACGATTACGTCGATCACGCCTATGACGTCGTTGTGGTCGGCGCCGGCGGCTCGGGGCTGCGGGCGACGCTCGGCATGGCGGAGCAGGGCCTGCGCACGGCCTGCGTCACCAAGGTGTTCCCGACGCGCAGCCACACGGTCGCAGCGCAGGGCGGCATCGCCGCGAGCCTCGGCAACATGGGGCCGGACAGCTGGCAGTGGCACATGTACGACACGGTGAAGGGCTCCGACTGGCTCGGCGACACCGACGCGATGGAGTACCTCGCGCGCGAGGCGCCGAAGGCCGTCTATGAGCTCGAACACTACGGCGTGCCGTTCTCGCGTACCGAGGACGGCAAGATCTACCAGCGCCCCTTCGGCGGCCACACCACCGAGTACGGCGAGGGCCCGCCGGTGCAGCGCACCTGCGCCGCGGCGGACCGGACCGGCCACGCCATCCTGCACACCCTCTACGGCCAGAGCCTCAAGCAGGGCGCGGAGTTCTACATCGAGCACTTCGCCACCGACCTCATCATGAATGACGAGGGCGCCTGCGTCGGCGTGGTGACCTGGGATCTCGAGAGCGGCCAGGTGCACCGCTTCCGCGCCAAGATGGTGGTGCTCGCGACGGGCGGCTACGGCCGCGCCTATTTCTCGGCGACGTCGGCGCACACCTGCACCGGCGACGGCGGCGGCATGGCGGCGCGCGCCGGCATTCCGCTGCAGGACATGGAGTTCGTGCAGTTCCACCCCACCGGCATCTACGGCGCCGGCTGCCTGATCACCGAGGGCGCGCGGGGCGAGGGCGGCTACCTCACCAACTCCGAGGGCGAGCGCTTCATGGAGCGCTACGCGCCGACCTACAAGGACCTCGCGAGCCGCGACGTCGTCAGCCGCTGCATGACGATGGAGATCCGCGAGGGTCGCGGCGTGGGCGAGCGCAAGGACCATATCCACCTGCATCTCAACCACTTGCCGCCTGAAGTTCTGGCCGAGCGTCTGCCCGGCATCTCAGAGAGCGCGCGCATCTTCGCCGGCGTCGACCTGACCCGAGAGCCGATCCCGGTGCTGCCGACGGTCCACTACAACATGGGCGGCGTGCCGACGAACTACTGGGGAGAAGTGCTGCGCCCGACCGAGAGCGACCCCGACGCCGTCGTGCCGGGGCTGATGGCGGTGGGCGAGGCGGGCTGCGCGAGCGTGCACGGCGCGAACCGCCTCGGCTCCAACTCCCTGATCGACCTCGTGGTGTTCGGCCGCGCGGCGGCGATCAAGGCGGGCCAGACCGTCGAGCGCGGCACCGAGGCGCCCGACCTCGACAAGAACTCGCTCGACAAGGCGATGTCGCGGTTCGACCGCATCCGCCACGCGAACGGCGACACGCCGACGGCGAGCCTGCGCGACAAGATGCAGCGCGCGATGCAGGAGGACGCCGCCGTCTTCCGCACCGAGGAGACGCTGAAGCAGGGCTGCCAGCGCATCAGCGGCATCTGGCAGGAGGCGGCGGACATCCGCGTCACGGACAAGTCGATGATCTGGAACTCCGACCTGATGGAGACGCTGGAGTTCGAGAACCTGATGGCGAACGCCATCACGACGGTCTACTCGGCCGAGGCCCGCAAGGAGAGCCGCGGCGCCCACGCCCGCGAGGACTACTCCAGCCGCGACGACGCCGAATGGCGCAAGCATACGCTGGCCTGGCTGTCGGAGACCGGCCACGTGACGCTCGGCTATCGGCCGGTTCATCTTGAGCCGCTGTCGAACGGCATCGAGATGGCCAAGATCGCGCCCAAGGCGCGCGTGTACTGATCGGGAGCCTGCACCATGGTTGAATTCAACCTGCCGAAGAACTCCCGGATCATGACCGGGAAGACGTGGCCGAAACCCGAGGGCGCGAAGAACGTCAAGACGTTCCGCATCTATCGCTGGGACCCGGACACCGGCGAGAACCCGCGCGTCGACACCTACTTCATCGACCGCGACAAGTGCGGGCCGATGGTCCTCGACGGGATCATCAAGATCAAGAACGAGATCGACCCGACGCTGACGTTCCGGCGCTCGTGCCGCGAGGGCATCTGCGGCTCATGCGCCATGAACATCGACGGGCTGAACACGCTCGCCTGCACCAAGGGCATCGACGAGATCTCCGGCGACGTTAAGATCTATCCGCTCCCGCACATGCCGGTGATCAAGGACCTGATCCCCGACCTGACGCATTTCTACGCGCAGCACGCCTCGATCCAGCCCTGGCTGGAGACGAAGACGGCGACGCCGGGCACGGAGTGGCGGCAGTCCATCGAGGACCGCAAGAAGCTCGACGGCCTCTACGAGTGCGTGATGTGCGCCTGCTGCTCGACGTCCTGCCCGAGCTACTGGTGGAACGGCGACCGCTATCTCGGCCCGGCCGCGCTGCTCCACGCCTATCGCTGGCTGATCGACAGCCGCGACGAGGCCACCGGCGAGCGGCTCGACGCGCTGGAGGATCCGTTCAAGCTCTACCGCTGCCACACCATCATGAACTGCGCCAAGACTTGCCCGAAGGGCCTCAACCCCGCCAAGGCGATCGCCGAGGTGAAGAAGATGATGGTCGAGCGCACGCTCTGAGCCGTCGACGGCGCATCGGCCGCTGGGCTTGCGCGACTGAACGAACGCCCGCTTCACGCGGGCGTTTTTCGTTTCAATTCAAGAGGATGCGGTCCGCGCGGCGGACTCAGCGCAGCCGTCCCATGGCGTAGGTCGGCGTCACGCCCTCCGCGGCGATGAAACTGGCGACGGCCTCGGGGTCGGGCTTCTCGGGGTCGCCGCCGATGACGTCATGGGCGATGCCGCCGGCGAGAAACACGCTGTCGACCCCTTCGTTGACGCCGCCGAGCACATCGGTGCGGATGCCGTCGCCGACGACGAGCACGCGGTGGGGCCCCGCGCCGCGCAGCGCGTTCAGCCGCGCCGCGCCGAGGCGGTAGATCGGCGCATGCGGCTTGCCGGAATGGGTGACGGCGCCGCCCGCGGCCTCGTAGGCGGCGGCGATCGCTCCGGCGCAATAGAGGCGCGTGTCGCCGCGGTCGACGATGAGATCAGGGTTGGCGCACAGCATCGGCAGCCCGCGAGCCTTCCACAGCGCGATATCGTCGGCGTAGTGGGCCGGCGTCTCGAAGCTGTCGTCGCGCAGGCCGATCGCGATGACGCTCTCGGCCTCCTCGGCTGGAACGAGCTCCACGTCGGCGCCGTCGAAGAAGCTCAGGTCGCGCTCCGGCCCGAGATAGTGCACCCGCCTGCCGAAACGGTGCGACGCGACCTCGGCGCGCGCCGCGTCCCCCGAACTGACGATGGCGTCATGGGTGTCTGTCGGCGCGCCCATCCGCGCGAGATGGCCCGCGACCTGGTCGGCCGAGCGCGGCGCGTTGGTGAAGAGGATCACCGTCTTGCCCGCCGCGCGGAACGCGCGCAGCGCCGCCACGGCGGCGGGATAGGGGGCCAAGCCGTTGTGATAGCAGCCCCACAGGTCGCAGTAGAGCGCGTCGTAGTCTCCGGCGACGTCCCCAAGGCTTTCGATGATGCGCGTCACGCCGTTCTCCGCAATTTGAAGCCCGCGGCATAGGGCGGCGCGCGGCCGGGGTCAACGCAGCGCCGCGCAGCTTTGCGGTATTGAGATACCCCATATCGCAGGATACTGACGATATTGGAGAAATCGCGACCTCGCGCGATTGACAAGCGCTGTGGAATCGCTAATCAGCGCGCCTGACCAAGCGGGCGCGCTGCGCCCTTCGAGCGAAAGCGAGCCCATGAAAACGTTCAGCGCCAAACCGGCGGACATCGACAAGAAGTGGGTGGTGATCGACGCGCAGGGGATCGTCCTCGGCCGTCTCGCCTCCATCATCGCCATGCGCCTGCGCGGCAAGCACAAGCCGAGCTTCACGCCGCACATGGACATGGGCGACAACGTCATCGTCGTGAACGCGCGCGAAGTCCAGATGACCGGCAACAAGCGCGCCGACAAGACCTACTACCGCCACACCGGCTACCCGGGCGGCATCAAGTCGACCACCGCCGGCAAGGTGCTGGAAGGCAAGCACCCCGAGCGCGTGATCGAGATGGCCGTCAAGCGGATGATGCCGGGCGGTCCGCTCACCCGCAAGCAGCTCTCGAACCTGCGCGTCTACGGCGGGGCCGAGCACCCGCACGAGGCGCAGCAGCCGCAGCCCCTCGACGTGGCCGCGATGAACCCGAAGAACACCCGTTCCTCCGCTGACCGGAGCGCCTGAGCATGGATGACATCCGCACCCTCGACGGCCTGAAAGAGGCCGTGGCCGACAGCGATCTCGACGCGGACGTCGCGATCGTCCGCGAGCCCAAGCGCGACGCGCTCGGCCGCAGCTACGCCACCGGCAAGCGCAAGGACGCCATCGCCCGCGTCTGGGTGAAGCCCGGCCGCGGCGTCGTGACGGTCAACGGCAAGGAGATGGCGGCTTATTTCGCGCGGCCGGTGCTGCAGATGGTGATCGGGCAGGCCTTCACGGTCGCCAACGTCGCCGGGCAGTTCGACGTCTACGCCACGGTGAAGGGCGGCGGCCTCTCGGGCCAGGCCGGCGCCGTGAAGCACGGCATCTCCAAGGCGCTGACGCTCTACGACCCCACGCTGCGCCCCGCGCTGAAGGCGGCCGGCTTCCTCACCCGCGACGCCCGCGTCGTGGAGCGCAAGAAGTACGGCAAGCGCAAGGCGCGCCGGAGCTTCCAGTTCTCCAAGCGCTGAGGCGCCGGAACGGAAAAAAGAAGGGCCGCCTGTTCGGGCGGCCCTTTTTTCGTGTCTCGTCCCCGGGGGGATGGGACCGCAGGATCACGCGGCCTGAC
>CAYGUQ010000059.1:0-13120 GCA_964352995.1 uncultured Rhodobacterales bacterium | reverse complement strand
TGGTCGACACGTCGATCAGGCCGAGCTCCGCGAGGCCGCCGGTCTGCGCGCCGTTCACCGTCAGCTCCGTCGAGCGGCCCGCGGTGGTGGCCGCCACGGAGATGCCGGCCGAGGCGTTGGTGAAGGTCAGGTTGCCGAACAGCGCTGCGCCGGCGGCGTCGAGGGCGCTCGTGATGTTGGCCTGCACCGTCTCGGTGGCGAGGTTCGCGGTCGCGCCGGCGCCGGTCTCGTTGGTCGCGTAGCGCTCCAGCTGGACGGCGAAGGCGCGGCTGGCGCGCAGCACCATCTCCGCCGAGGTGGCGGCGGTGCTGCCGTCGGCGCCGGTGTCGGTCGCGGTGACCTCGTAGCTGAGGATCACGCCGCGGCCCACGTCGTCGCCCACGATCGAGATCGCGATCTTGTCGCCCACGGCGTAGGTGCCGCCGGCGCCGATCGCGCCGGTCAGGTTGGTCGCCGCGAGGTCGGTGCCGGTCACCGAGTCCACGGCGCCGTTGGCGACGGCGCCGCCGGCGACGCCCTGCTCGAGCGTGGCGCGGGCGACGTCGATGTTGGCGACCGTGATGTTGCCGTTGCTGTCGCGGTCGAGCGAGCCGAGAACCTCGACGATGGGATCGGCGACGTCGCGCTGGAGCACGTTCAGGCCGTTGAACTGCGACGCCGCGACGGTGGCGTTGATGTTGTTGCGCAGCTCGGCGGCGTCGGCCTGGATCTTGGTGCGGTCGACGTTGTCGGCCTGCGCGGCCACGATGCGGCCCTTCAACTCGTCGAGCAGCTTGTTGACGGTCTCGGCGCCGTTGCGGGCCACGTTCAGCGTCGACTGGCCGAGCGAGAGCGAGTCCGTGATCGCCTTGAAGCCGGTGACGTCGGAGTTCATCACCGCCGACACCGACCAGATCGCCGCGTTGTCGCGGGAGCTGGCGATCTTCTTGCCGGTGGAGATGTTGCCCTGCACGTCGCCGAGCTGCTTGTTGATGCTGCGCAGGGTATTGAGCGCCACCATCGACGAGTTGTTGGTAAGAATGGACGACATTGTCTCTTCCTTTGTGCGTGCAGCGAAATTTTTTCGCCACGTCTGACGCTGACGGACAGGGTTTTTCCTGGTCCGGGAGAGACGTCTTCTGACGTATGCGGGACGTTCGTGTCCCCGCGCCTTCTGCGCGCCGGGTGGTTATCGGCCGGAAACCACTAAGGCCGCGTTAGCGCTGGACGAAGGTTCGGGACCTTCTCGAAAAACCGGCGACGCGGCGGCTCAGACGGTGGCGAGCCCGCCCGGCGCGGCGGGGTCGGCCACCGCGAGCCGAGCGCCGCGGGCGCGCAGGGGCGCAAGCGCGCCGGCGATCTCGGCGCGCAGGTTCCACGGCAGGATCAGAACGAAGTCGGGCCGCAGGCCGGCCAGCGCGTCGGGCGACACCACCGGCACATGCGCGCCCGGAAGCAGCCGTCCCTGCTTCATGGGATTGCGGTCGGCGACGGCCATGAAGGCGTCCGCTCCGAGGCCGAGGTAGTTCAGGAAGGTGACGCCCTTGGCGGCGGCGCCGTAGGCCGCGAGCCGCTCGCCGCGCCCGAGCATCTCCTGCAGCGACCCGCGGGCGGCCGTTGCGAATCGGCGCACCCGCTCGCCGAAGTCGCGATAGGGCGCAGGCGTCTCCAGCCCGAAGGCGGCCTCCTCGGCGCGCGCCGCCGCGAGCCCCGGCGTCGCCTCATGCGCGGCGGAGGCGAGACAGGCGAAGACGCGCAGGGAGCCGCCATGGGTCGGCAGAGCCTCAACGTCGAAGACGCGGAGGCCCTCGGCGGCGAAGACGCGCTCGACCGCCGCAAGCGAGAGGTAGCTGTAGTGTTCGTGATAGATCGTGTCGAACTGCAGCGCCTGGAGCTGGCGCAGCAGATGCGGAAACTCGAAGGTCGCGACGCCCTGCGGCGCGAGGATTCGGGCGAAGCCGGCGACGAACCCGCGTATGTCGGGGACATGGGCGAGCACGTTGTTCGCCGCGACGAGATCGGCCGCCAGCCCCTCCGCGCGCAGCGCCGCCGCCGTCTCGGCGTTGAAGAACGTCACCCGCGTCGGCACGCCCTTCGCCTCGGCGAGACTTGCCGCATGGCCGGCCGGCTCGACGCCGAGGACCGGGACGCCCGCCGCGACGAAATGCTGAAGCAGGTAGCCGTCGTTGGAGGCGACCTCCATGACGAGGCTCCCCCGCCCCAGCCCGAATCGCCGCGTCATCGCCTCGGCGTAGGTCTTCGCATGGGCGACCCAGCTGTCGGCGCAGGAGGAGAGATAGGCGTAGCCGTGGTCGAAGATGGCGTCGGCGGGCGCGTCGTGGTCGAGCTGCGCCAGCCAGCACCTCTCGCAGACCTTCGCATGCAGCGGGTGGCGCCGCTCCGCGGCGATGGCGGCGGGGTCGTCGGGAAGATAGGCGTTCGCGAGCGGCGTTGCGCCGAGATCGACCATCGAGAGGGTCAGGGGCGCGCCGCAGAAGCGGCAGCCGCGCACCGGGCGGTCGGACATCAGGCGGCCCTCGTGAAGCTGGGGAGGCGGCCGCGCGCTTGCGCGCCGGGCGCCGTGCGCCAAGATCGGCGCGGCGGATGCAAAGCGGCGGGAGATCGATGGGCGGCGAGCGAACCGGCGGGCGACAGGGCGAAGGGCGCGGCCCGCGGGTTCTGGTGACGGGGGCCGGCGGCTTCGTCGGTCGTCGGCTCTGCGCCGCCCTCGCGCGCCGCGGCGCGCAGGTGGTCGCGGCCGGACGCGGCGGCCCCGGCCCGGCCTGCAACCTGCTCGACGCCGCCGACAGGCGACGCCTCGCGGCCGGCGCTCGGGCGGAGGTTCTGGTGCATCTGGCATGGGTCACCGAGCACGGCGCCTTCTGGGACAGCCCGCTCAACGACGCATGGCTTGCGGCGTCCGTCGATCTCTTCGAGGCGTTCTACGCCGCCGGCGGCGCAAGGATCGTGGGCGTCGGCACCTGCGCCGAATACGACTGGGCGACAGCCGACGCCCCGCTGCGCGAGACCGCGGCCCTGCGCCCCACCACGCCCTACGGCGCGGCCAAGGCGCGCGCCGGCGAGGCGCTCGCGGCGCTGGCTGAGGCGTCCGGGGGCGCCGCCGCCTGGGCGCGGCTCTTCCATCTCTACGGCGAGGGCGAACCCGTGCGGCGCCTCGTGCCGGCGATGATCTCGGCGGCGCTCCGCGACCAGACGCTCGCGTGCGGCCCGGCCGAGGCCGAGCGCGACTTCTGGGACGCGCGCGACCTCGGCGAGGCGCTCGCCGCGCTGGCGCTCGACGATCTGGCCGGCCCGATCAACGTGGCGGGGGGCGCCGGCGTCAGCTTCGGGCGGCTCGCAGGGCTGATCGGCGAAGCGACGGGTCGGCGGGAGGCGATCCGCCTCGGCGCGCGCGCCCTGACCCCGGGCGAGCCGCTGCGGCTCGTCGCCGATGCGGCGCGGCTGCGCGCGGAACTTGGCTTCGAGCCGGCGATTTCGCTTGAGACCGGCCTCGCCGATTATGTCGCCGCCCTGCGCGCGCGGGGCGACGCCTGAGGGCGCGCGGGTCATCCGACGCGGCGCAGGAAGCCGTCGCTCGCGGCGCTCAGGGCGATCTTGTCCTGCAATGCCCGGTCGATCTCGTAGCGCGGCGCGTCGCGCCCTTCTGCGGCGGCGGCCCTGGTCTCCCGGAGGTACTCCTGCAGGGCGGTCTTGGGATTGTCGCCCTTGCCCCAGGGCCGGTCGGTCACGAAACCCTCCGGCAGATCCTCCACGCCCGAATCCCAGACCACGCAGTAGCCGCCGACCGAGACCAGCGGGGCGTAGGCGCGCAGTTCTTCGAGCACATGCGCATGGGTGTGGTTGCTGTCGAGCATCACCATGACGCGGGGAAACGCGGCCGCCCGCCGCCGCACGGCGGCGACGACTTCGGGGTCGATGGAGGAGCCCTCGATCATCTCGATCAGGCCGCTGAACGGGTGCGCCTCGATGGCGGCGCGGTTGTGCGCGCGGATGTCGATGTCGAGGCCGAGCACGCGCCGTCTGCTCTCCGCCGGGTTCAGCGTCGCGCCGGCCGCCGCGGCGTCGGCGTAGTCGAGCATCGCCAGCAGCGAGGCGCTCAGCACCAGCGAGCCGCCATGGGCGACGCCGGCCTCGATGACGAGATCGGGCCGGAAGCTCCAGATCAGCTCCTGAACCGCGTAGACGTCCTGCGGGATCTGCACGATCGGGCGGCCGAGCCACGAGAAGTTCATCGGGTACTGGACGCGGATGCACTCGCGGATCCAGCGGCTCGAGAGTTCGCGGAACGGCGCGTCCTCGCCGATGCGCTCCACGCGCTCCGCCACCTGCGCGCCGAAGAGGGCGATCTGGTCCTGCATCCTCATCCCCATGTCGCTCGCCGGTCGCCCGGCGCCCAGCGCCCGCCGTCGAGCGCCGCGTGGATGTCCCACCAGCGCGTCCGCGGCGCGAGGCGCCTGCCTTCGGGATCGCGGATCGTGGTGAAGTATCGGTTAAGCGCGGCGTCGTAGCCGAGCCACGGGCCCGGCGTCGCGGGCCCGAGCGGGCCGGAGGCGCCGGCCGGAAACGGGCGCCCGGTCGTCGGGTCGAGCATCTCGGGAACGCCCGACTGGTCGACGAGCTTGAAGGCGTCGTAGCCGCAGGCGCGCAGCGTCTCCAGATATTCGGGGCCGAATCGACAGTCCTCGACGGAGACGAAGCGGGGCCGCGCCGCCGCGTCGCGAAGCTGGGCGAGCGCGACGTGGTCGGCGCCCTCGACGTCGATCTTCATCGCGAAGGGCGCCGGGCGCCCCGCCATCAGGGCGCCGAGCGTGACGGCCTGCACCGTCACCGCGCGCATCGCCCCGCCGTCGCGGCCGGCCCAGCCGGGGTCGAGGCTGCTCCAGTGATCGTTCTCGACGCTGAGAAAGAAGGTCGCCTCGCCGGGGCGCTCCGCCAGGGCGGCCTCGACGAGGCTCAACCGGCCGGAGGCGATCTCGGCGGCGAAGCGCCGGCGCGCGGCGGCGCAGAGGTCGGGGTTCGCCTCAACCGCCACGACGTCGCAGCCGCAGCGCAGGTAATGCGCCGCATCGTCGCCGTTGTTCATGCCGAGGTCGAAGACGAGCGGGCGCGCGGCGTCATCCATGGCGCGCGCCCGGCGAGCGATGCGCCGCGCGGCGCTGCGCCCGCGGCACGGCGTAGACGACCGCGCCGGTTCCGCACCAGCCATGCAGCCGGATGGTCACGTCGTGGCCCGGCAGGGCGTCCATCAGCCAGGCCGGCAGGTCGCGCATGCCGTCGGCGTTGTGATAGCTCGTGGCGGCGACGATGGGCTGCGTGCGCTCCAGCGTGCTCCGCCCGCCATTCAGCGCCGCGAGTTCGCCGCCCTCAAGATGCAGCTTCACGAAGTCGGGCGAGGCGTCGAGCGCGTCGATCGTGGTGGCGACGGCGACGTCCCCCTGCTCGGTCAGCTGGCTGGCGTAGCCGAGGCCCGCCCTGAACCGCGCCGGGCCGGGCTCGGCGGCGAGCGGCCTCCGGCATATCCGGTGCGCCGCGCCGCGCCTGCCCAGCGCGCGCGAGAGCGCGGCCAGATGCGCCGGGTCCGGTTCGACGGCGCAGATGTTGCGACACCGCGCGCCGACCGCGCCGATAAGGCGCTCCGACACCGCGCCGACATGGGCGCCGAGATCGAGAAACTCGACCGAGGCCGGCAGCGCCGCCATCACCTCCGGCGTGAGGAAGCGCCCGGCCGGGTCGGCGACGCCGCCGGGAAAGCTCCACTCCTCGCGCAGGATGCGCCAGGCGAGCGTCTGCAGATGGTGCGCGCGCGAGAGGTCGTCGTCGAGCCGGCGCAGCAGATCCGCCATCGCCGCGGCCTCCTGCGCGTCGAGCGGGTCGGCGAACCAGCCGTTCGAGAGCGGATGCCGGTCGCGGTAGGCCTCGGTCACGTCGTAGACCGGCGCGACGTCGCGCCAGCCCTGCCCGGCGAGCGCCTCGGCGAGCGGCGCATAGGGGCTCGTGACGGTCGCGACGGCGAGCAGCATCCCGCGACGCTGGGCGTCCGTCGCCGCCTCCGGGCGCTTCGGCGGCAGATCGCGCCAGAACGGGTCGGCCGCCAGCGCGTCGGCGTCGCGGTCGAACACGGCGGCGACCGGGATCCCGATCGCGCGGAAGTAGTCGTAGGCCATGCGGCCGAGATTTCCGGCCCCGTAGAGCGCCAGCGGCCGGTCGACCCGGCGCGGGCCGGCGTGGCGCGGCGCGCGCCGCAGCGGCTCCAGCAGGCGCGCGGCGGCCTCCGCGTCCGGCAGACGGTCGAAGACGCGCCGCACGGGCGCAGGCACGGTCCCGATCATGCCGCGGCCACCGCGTCGGCCCAGCGCGCCAGTCGGGGGTCGCCGGGAAAGCAGCGCGCGAACTGCGCGACGCCGCCCTTGGAGGCGCCGCTCCACGCCGAGACCGCCTCGGGCCCGCCCACGTCCGGCGCCACGGCGCCGTCGTCGCGGAAACGGGCCGCGTCGCCGCGGAAGGCGCGGAACCAGTCGGCGGGCGCGGCGCCCAGCACCTCGGTCGCGTCGCCGCGCGCCCTTTTGGGGCGGGACATGAGCTCGGCCAGCACCGCCGACATCTCGCGGCGCAGGCGTTCGGGGCCGCAGGCCGCGCGGGTCTCGGCGGCGGCGGATGCGGACAGGCGCGCGCGCCAGGCGGGGTCGGCCGCGAGGCGCTCGACGGCCCGCGCCGCGGCGTCGGCGTCAGCGACGATCACGCCGGTCTCGCCGTCGCGCACGATCGCGCGCTCGGCGGGATTGTCCATCACAACGGGGGCCACGCCCATCGCCATCGCCTCGAGCAGTGCGATTTCGGCCGTGCCGAAATGCGCGGGGTTGAGCAGGTAGAGCAGCGCGTCGAAGCCGCTCAGCCACGCAAAGACGTCCTCCTGATGGCCGACGAAGCGCAGCAGGTCCGGCCGCCCCGCGGTCGCGGCCTGCGCCGCCACAGGCCCGGCGCCGGCGTCGTCGCCGAGCATCGTCACGTGGAAGCCGGGCAGCCGCACGCCCGCGGCGGCGCGCACGAAGTCGGGGTGCAGCTTCTCGGGCCCCAGCGTCCCGACATAGCCCACGCGCAGCGGTCCCGCCTCGGCGCGGCGGACCGGCGGCGGCGGCAGTCCCTCGACGACGCCGCTCGACACCACGGCGAGCCGCCCGCGCGGCGCGCCCTCGGCGACCGGGGCCTGCAGGCTCGCGGCGGCCGTGAAGACGAGGCGGTCGACGAGCCCGCCTAGGCCGCGCGGCAGCACCGCCGCGCCGAGGCCGGAGATATGGCACCAGACCGCGAGCCGCGACGGCGGCCAGTCGGGCCGCGCGAGAACCGCGGCGCAGAGCGGATGGTTCCAGAAGTGGAACAGCACGACGTCGGCGTCGAAGATCGCCGCACGAAGCTCCGGCCAACCGGGCGCGAGATCGATCCGGTGGCCGGCCGCGCCGATGCGCGGTAGCGCCTGCGTCTTCTGCGGCCATTCCAGCAGGCAGAGGCGCGCCTGATCGCCGGGCTCCGACGGCGCCCCGAGCAGCGCGGCCAGCGCGCGGCCGACGCCGCCGCCGAGATGGGGCGTTATGTGAAGGACGCGCGCCATGGCGGCCTCAGGCGTCCGCCTTCATCTCGCCGGCGCAGCGCTCGCTGTAGGCGCGGACCTTCGGCAGCAGCGCCTCGCGATGCGCGTCGATGTTGTCGGGCAGGCAGTGCGAGAGCTGCCCGCAGCCGCCGCAGACCGGATGGGAGCGCCGCTCGCCGTTCAGATGCATCAGGCGCATCCGGTTCATCGCCTCGCCGTGCCAGATCGCGCGCAGCGGCTCGTTGCGGACGTCGCCCACCACGAGCTTGCGGCCCCAGTCGAGGAAGCACGCGCTGACCAGCCCGTCGGCGTTCACCGAGCAGGAGTAGAAGACGTAGGGGCAGGTGTCGGTGTCCTGCACCGGCTGCTGGTAGATGCCTTCGGTGATCTTGATCCCGGTGCGGGCCTCGACATCGAACTCGGGCCAGCACGGCGCGAAGTTCTCGATGAAGATCCGGTCGCAGTAGTCGCCGAAGGTGTCGTAGAACTCCTGCTTCTGGTGCTCCTCGACCAGATCGCCCGGCAGCTTGATCACGACCTCGCAGTCGCCGCGGTTGTCGTAGAGCCAGCGGACGTTCTTCACGAAGCCGTCGAAGTCGAAATCGAAGCCGGTGAAGCGCCGGTACTGATCCTTCGTCATGCCGTCGACGGAGATGTTCATCTTGTCGAGCCCCGCCTCGATCAGCGGCGCGACGCGGTCCGGCGTCAGCAGCGAGCCGTTCGTGGTGGTGTCGATGTAGGGCACGCGCCCGCTCGCCTTGGCGTAGGCGATCATCTCGGCGAGGTTCTTGTTGAGGAACGGCTCGCCGTCCTTGTAGAGCCGCAGCACCTTGATGTCCTCGTCGAACTCGCCGAGGTCGTCGATGATCTTGCGGAAGACCTCCAGCCGCATCGCGCCCTGGTAGCGCCCCGTGCCCTTGATCAGGGCGCGGTCGCCGGTCGGGCAGAACGTGCACTTGAAGTTGCAGGAACTCGCCGGGTCCACGAAAAGCACGAAGGGCGTGCTGAGCGGGATGACTTCCTGCAGGGGCGTGCGATCCTCGAGATTGATACGCGGCTTGAGCTTCGCTTTCATCGAGCATCGACCTTTCGCAAACGGTTCTCCGTCGCGCCGCTTCCGCAGCGCGTGGCGGCCGGCAGCCGCTCTCGACGGACACTCGCCGCACCATGGCTAAGATTCCGTTAGCCGCGCGGGCCGGCGCGGTCTCGGGCCGACCGCAGAGGGCGCGCGCCGGGCCGCTTAATTCATAGTCAACGAATTCTTTCTAACCGTCGTCTCGCGCGTTGGAGGACGACAGATGAAGGCAGTGCTTCTCGCCGGCGGCCTCGGCACCCGCATCGCCGAGGAGTCCGATCATCGCCCCAAGCCGATGATCGAGATCGGCGGCCGCCCGATACTCTGGCACATCATGAAGATATACGCCCACCATGGCGTCACCGACTTCATCGTGTGTTGCGGCTACAAGGGTTATGTCATCAAGGAGTACTTCGCGAACTACTGCCTGCATCAGGCGGACGTGACCGTCGACCTCGCCGTCGGCTCGATCACCCACCACAAGTCCGGCGCGGAGCCCTGGCGCGTCACGCTGGTCGACACCGGCTACGAGACGCTGACCGGCGGCCGGCTGAAGCGCGTCGCGCGCTACCTCGACCCCGGCGAGGCGTTCTGCATGACCTATGGCGACGGCCTCGCCGACATCGACGTCACCGGTCTGGTGGCCTTTCACCGCGCCCATGGCCGGCTCGCGACGCTCACCGCGACCGTGCCGCCGGGCCGGTACGGCGCCCTCCAGACCGAGGGCGACGCGGTGCGGCGCTTCGTCGAGAAGCCGCCCGGCGACAACGGCCGCATCAACGGCGGCTTCTTCGTGCTGGAGCCGGGCGTGCTCGACCTGATCGAGGGCGACGAGACGGCGTTCGAGGGCGCGCCGCTCGAACGGCTCGCGGCGGACGACGCGCTGCGCGCCTTCCCGCATGACGGTTTCTGGCGGCCGATGGACACGCTGCGCGACAAGCGCCAGCTCGAGGCGATGTGGCGCGAGGGCGCGCCCTGGAAGGTGTGGCCGTGAAGCCCCCGCTTCCCGATCCGGCCTTCTGGGCGGGCCGCCGCGTCCTCTTGACGGGGCACACGGGTTTCAAGGGGTCGTGGGCGGCGCTCTGGCTGAGGCGGCTGGGAGCGGAAGTCACGGGGCTCGCGCTGCCGCCCGAATCGCCCGAGAACCATCACGACCTCGCCGGCGCGGCGGAGGCGCTCGACGGGCGCGTCGCGGATCTGCGCGACGCCGCGGCGGTGGACGCCGTCGTCCGGGCGGCGCAGCCCGAGGCCGTGCTGCATCTGGCGGCGCAGGCCCTCGTCAGGCGCAGCCTGCGCGAGCCTGCCGCGACCTTCGCCACGAACGTGCAGGGCACGGCGAACCTGCTCGAGTCGCTCGGCCGGCGCGCGCCAGGCGCCGCGGTCCTGATCGTCACCTCCGACAAGGTCTACCGCAACGACGGGAGCGGGCGGGCCTTCCGCGAGGGCGATCCGCTCGGCGGCAAGGATCCCTACTCCGCGTCGAAAGCCGCCTGCGAGCTGCTCGCGGCGAGCTGGCGCGAGAGCGTCCCCGGCGCGGCCGTCGCCACGGCGCGCGGCGGCAACGTCGTCGGCGGCGGGGACTTCGGCGAGGACAGGCTCGCGCCCGACATGCTGCGCGCCGCCCGCGCTGGCCGGCCGGCCTCCCTGCGCCACCCCGAGGCGACGCGGCCGTGGCAGCACGTGCTGGACTGTCTCTGCGGATATCTGCTGCATCTGGAGCGCCTGACGCTCGACCCTGCGGGAGCGCCCCGCGCGCTCAACATCGGCCCGGAGCCGGGAGCGCCGATCCCCGTGGCGCGGCTGGCCGAGGCCCTCGGCGGCCGGCTCGGCCTCGCCCCATCATGGACGCATGCGCCGGTTCCCGGTTCGATCGAGGCGCCCGCGCTCGCGCTGGACGCCTCGCTGGCGCGCGAGGTTCTGGGATGGCGCGAGCGGCTGCCCGGCATGGCGGCGGTCGCCGCGACGGCGGACTGGCAGGCGGCCTATCTACGCGGCGCCGACCCGCGCGCGCTGAGCGCGGCGGCCCTCGATGCGTTCGGGGCGAAGCCGCGCGCCGCCGCGGCCGCCTGATGCGCGTCTCTCGCGCCGGAATCCCCGACGTCGCCGTGATCGAGACCGACGCGGCCTGCGACGAGCGGGGCTCCTTCGCCCGGCTGATCTGCGTCGACGCCCTCGCCGGCGCGGGGCTGCCGTTCAGGCCGGTTCAGGTGAGCCGCTCCGTCAACCGCCTCGCCGGCACGCTGCGCGGCCTCCATTTCCAGCGCGATCCCCATGCCGAGACCAAGCTGGTTCAGGCGCTGCGCGGGCGAGCCTTCGACGTCGCGCTCGACCTCAGGCCCGGCCCGGGCTTCGGCCGCTGGTGCGCCGTGGAGCTGACGCCCGGCCGCGCGGTGATGATCCCCAAGGGCTTCGCACACGGCTTCCTCACGCTGGAGGACGAGACCGAACTGCTCTATGCGACCGATCATCCGTGGACGCCCGAGGCCGAAGCCGGGGTGCGCTGGGACGACCCCGCCTTCGGCGTCGAGTGGCCGGCGGCGCCGCGCACGCTGTCCGGGCGCGACGCCGCGCACCCGCTGCGCGTCGGCTGATCCCCCGCAGGCGCAGCTTCCGCCGCCTACCCTGCGGCGCGCGCCGCAGCGACGTCGATGTCGGCCGGCGGCAGGCCCTGCGCGTGGCGGTCGGCCGCGGCCTTCAGCCCGGCCTCGAAATCGGCGGTGTAGCGCGCCGTGTCGAAGAGCGGCTCGACGAGGCGGTTCGTCGAGAGCCGGGCGCGGAACGCGGCCAGCAGTTCGGTGTTCAGCGCCAGCTCCAGGATCAGCGCCTCGTAATCGCGCTCGCTGCGCGTGATCAGCTCCGGCAGGCCCACGGCGGTAAGCAGGCTCGCCGCGACCCGCGCCGAGAACTGGTCGCCCAGCTTCGTCACCACGGGAAGCCCCGCCCAGAGCGCGTCGCTCGTGGTCGTGTGGGCGTTGTAGTTGAAGGTGTCGAGGAAGAGGTCGGCGTGCGCATGCCGCGCCAGATGCTCGCTCTGGCGCACATGCTCGGCGAAGACGAGCCGGTCGGGGTCCACCCCGCGCGCCTCCGCCTCGCGCCGCAGGTTGCCGTCGCACCAGGGGTTCGCCCGCAGCAGCCACAGCACGCTGCGCGGCAGCCGGCGCAGCAGGCGCATCCAGATGTCGAACTCGCGCGGCGTGATCTTGTAGCCCTTGTTGAAGCAGCAGAAGACCACGCCTTCCTCGGGCAGGCCGAAGTCGGCGCGGCTGGTCGGGTGGGACGAGATCAGCCGCGCGTTGTCGGTGCACTGGTACGAATGCGGCATGTAGATGACGCTCTCGGCGTAGCAGGACCGCCACTCGGGCGGGATCAGCACATGGTCCGCGACGATGTAGTCGATGAAGTTCGCCGCCAGCGTGCCCGGATAGGCGAGGTGATGGATCTGGACCGGCGCCGCGCGCTCCGCCAGTTCGCCCAGCCGCGCCTCGTAGGTGTAGCCCTTCAGGTCCACGACGACGTCGAGCCGCGCCGCGCGCGCCAGCGCCAGCGCCTCGCTCCGGCTCTTGCCGCGGATGTCGATCAGCGCGTCCTCGGGCCTCAGGAACGTCTCCCGGCCGGAGGCGAGGCTCTGCGCGGCGTAGGAGAAGACCGACACCTCGAAGGCTGCGCGGTCGTGGTTGCGGAACATGCCCGAGGCGAGGTTCATCGTCGCGTGGCCGAGCGGGTCGCCGGCGAAGTAGCCCAGCCTGAGCTTGCCCTTCGCCTGCGCGGGCGGTCGCTGGCGGGCGCCGCCGGCCGCCTCCAGCTTCGTCCGGGCATAGATCAGCGAGCGCTGCATCTGCCGTTGCGGCGCGTCCTCGATCGAGAGCATCCCGAACGGATCGACCGACTGCTGCATCACGCCGAGCGACGGGGCCGCGCGGCGCATCTCGTCGAACGCGCTCCAGTCGCAGATCTGGAGCATCTGGTGGAAATAGTGCGAGCGGATGTTCTCCTGCCCCGGCTCGATCTCGAGCGCGATGCGCTGGTGTCGGATCGCGTCGTCGCGCCGCCCCAGAACCTCCATCGCCTCGGCGAGCTTGCCGTGCTGCGCGGCGGTCATCGACCTCCGGTCGTCGGCGCGGCCGAGCACTTCCGCCGCCTCGGCCTCGCGCCCCTGGCGCAGCAGCGCGAGGCCGAAGTTGATCGTGTAGTCGGCCGACCCCGCGTCGAGGCGGAAGGCCTGCTGGAACACGCTCTCAGCCAGCGCCATGTCGCCGGTCTCGTAGGCGATCGCGCCGAGCCCGTTCAGCGCTTCGGCGTTGTCGGGCGCGAGGTCGAGGGCGCGGCGATAGCTCTTCTGCGCGTCGTCGAAGCGTTGCGCGCCGCCATGGGCGCGGGCGAGGTTGACGTGGAACGAGGCGTCTCTGGGGTCGAGCCGGATCGCCTGCGCGTAACTCCCGGCCGCGGCGTCGTGCAGCGAG